>QHVP01000009.1:0-2676 GCA_003222295.1 Acidobacteriota bacterium
GCACGACGAGTCCCACCGCGCCGGCGAGCTCGAGGACACCGGTCGCATGGACCAATCCCACGCCATGCGGCGTCAGGAAGGTGGGGAGCATCGGCACGTACCGCGTCTGCGTGGTCACGAAATGATCGAGGCCACTCAAGACGAAGCCTCCCGCCATCCCATGACGCAACGCCATGCGGTAGTCCTGCCGGTCACCGAACACCCACTGGGGGACGTAAGCGAGGGCGCTGAACACGAGCATGGAATAGAGGCGGAGAAAGGGCGAGGGGATGGGCGGCGGTGTCCCTAATGTGTCGCGCGGAATCCAGGCATGCCCGGGCGTGGGGAGACCCGGGCCCGCGGCGATGAGGGCGAGGGCGGCCGAGGCAAGGTAGACCACGCCGGAGATCAGCTCGAGAGACCCACCACGTCGACGCCGACGTTTAGACGACGCTCAGAGGACCCCCACGTCGACGCCGACGTTTAGACGACGCTCAGAGGACCCGGCGCGAGCGCAGGTCCTTCAGGACCTTGATCGCGTAGCTCAACGCGGCCAGACCGAGGAGTGGCTGCGCGATGAATGTGAAGGCACCCATCTCGTAAGGTCCGGGCACGAGAATGTACAGGAGGCTGATGGCCAGGCCGAGCATGACGGCCCAGGATTCCCAGTGCAGCTCGCTCATTCGGCCGGCCTCATCAGCTCGGCGTACTCCGGCGATCCCGGAGTCCGCGCCGCGCGGGACGGGTGGGGGCGCCCGTGACAGTTCAGGCAGCTCATGGCGCTCGAGGCCAACAGCGCGCGCACGGTGCTGTGCGACTTCACGGCTTCGAAGGGCGTCTTGCCGAGGTGGCACTTGAGGCAGTTGTCGTTGGGGAAGTGCCCCTTGTAGGCGATGGGCTCGGGATAGGTGCGGGTCGTGTAGCGGGCGAGGTGGCGATAGCCCTCCGCCTTGGCGGCCATCCCGCCGGAGAGGCCGTAGTCCGAGTGGCACTCGTAGCACTGGTTCTGGGGGATCCAGCCGTTCCGGAAGTGGCGGGCGGCGAGCGTCTGGCTGTGCGCATCGCGCATGTCGTTGATCATGGGCCGCATGACGTGACAGCGGGCGCAGGCCTGCACCTCGTGGACGCCTTCGAAGGTGTGGTATTTGGCGAGGAACGCCGCGCCCAGGGGCACGACGACCATGGCCGCGAAGGCGAGCATCTTCCAGAGCGCGGCCTGGGAGACGCTCGCGTTGCCGAGGCTGATGTGCTCGTCGGCAGAGAGGCCGGTGAAGCGCCGCCGCCCGACCCGGAAGGCCAGCACGATCCCGACCAGGCAGAGGATCGTGCCCAGGACCCGGACGATGTCGACGGTGTCCATCTTCACGCGCTCACCTTGCTCAGGGCGACGGCGGTGACCTTGTACTCGGGCTCCTTGGAGATCGGGTCGAAGTTGTCAGCCACGACGCGGTTGATCAGCAGCTTCGTATCGTAGAAAGAAGCAAACAGGACTCCGGCGCGCGTCGAGCGCGTCAGGCGGGCCTTTCCACGCATCGTCCCGTAGCGGCTCTTCAGCTCCACGGTGTCGCCCTCCTGGATCTCGCGGACCCAGGCGTCCTGCTCGTTGATCTCGATCATCGCGTCGCCGGCGGCCTTGCGCAGCTCCTCGATCCGTTGCGTCATCGTTCCGGTATGCCACTGCTCCAGGACGCGGCCGGTGGTCAGCTGCATCGGATATTCCGGCGTAGGCATCTCCGGCGAGGCGACATAGGGCCGCAGGTAGACGACCGCGCGCTTGTCGTCGTGGTTGCCGTAGAACTCGATGCCCGCACCCTTGGTCACGAACGGGTCGTCGCCTTCGACATAGCGCCGCACGGTACCCGGGTGGTTCTCGTCCGGGCAGGGCCATTGCAGCCCCCTCTCCTTCTTCAGGCGGTCGCGGGTCATGCCCTTGAAGTTGTAGAAGCTCTTGGCGGAGACGTTGCGCCATTCGTCCCAGACCTGCTCGGAAGTGCGGGCCTTGATCAGCGCGCCATGGCCCAGCCGATCGGCGAGGTCCACCAGGATCTGCAGGTCGCTGCGTGCCTGGCCGGGAGGATCGAGCAGCTTCTCGACGAGCTGGTAGCGCCGCTCGCCCTGGCCCAGCACGCCCTCTTTCTCCACCCATAGCGCTGCGGGCAGGAGCACGTCGGCGAGTTGGGCCGTCTCGCTGTCGGGGAAGGCCTCCGCGACCACCAGGAAGCATTTCTCCATCCCCGCGCGGTAGCGGTCGACGGAGGGCATCGACTGCGCCGGGTTCGTGC
The DNA here is from genome assembly GCA_003222295.1 of Acidobacteriota bacterium. GTDB lineage: Bacteria > Acidobacteriota > Vicinamibacteria > Fen-336 > Fen-336 > AA29. The sequence goes on from QHVP01000009.1 coordinate 2,262, forward strand.
ACATCACCAGGCAGGCCTTGACACGCCCGTCTTCCATGGCGCGGAAGAGGCTCACCGCGTCGTGCCCGGGCTTGGGGGAGATGGTGCCCGCCGGCACTCCCCAGATCTCCTCCATCTCGGCCCGGTGCTTCTCGTTCGCGACCTGCCGGCCATTGGGGAGCAGGTGGGCGAGAGAGCCGGTGTCGCGCACGCCCCCGCACGCGTTGGGCTGGCCGGTCAGGGAGAACGGCGTCGCCCCCGGCCGCCCGATGTGTCCGGTCAGCAGGTGCAGGCCGTTCAACATGTTGTTGAGGAACGTCGCCTGCGTGCGCTGGTTGATGCCCATGGTCCACAGGGACATCGTGGCCTGGGCCCGCGCGAAGGAGAAGGCGACTTCGCGTATCTGGTGGGCGGGGATGCCCAGCTCCACCTCGAC
>QHVP01000009.1:2767-10670 GCA_003222295.1 Acidobacteriota bacterium
GCCATTGAGTTGAGCAGCAGCAGGTCCGTGCCGGGCACCGGTGCGAGGTGCACATCGGACCGCTCGGCGGTCAGCGTGCGGCGGGGATCGACGCACACGATGCGGACGCTCGGATTGTCGGCCCGGCGTCGTCGGATCCGCTCGAAGATCGGGGGATGGCACTCGAACGGATTCGCCCCCATGATGAAGAAGAACGTCGCGTAGTCGGCGTCCTCATAGCTGCCCGGGGGCTCGTCCTTGCCGTAAACACTGGTGTAGCCGCTGGCCGCCGACGCCATGCACAGGCGCGGGTTCCCGTCCACGTTGTTGGTGCCGATCCCGGCCTTGAACAGCTTGTTGGCGGTGTACGACTCCTCCGTGAAGAGCTGACCGGAGCCGTAGAACGCCACCGCGTCGCGGCCCGATTCGGCGATGGTGCGCTTGAAGGTCTCGGCCACCAGGCTCATGGCCTCGTCCCAGCTCGCGTCGACCATCTGACCGTTCTTGCGGATCTTGGGGGTCAGGAGGCGGCCCTTGACGTAGGGGAGGGCGCGGACCATCGAGCCCTTCACGCAGATCACGCCCTTGTTGTGGGCAAGCTCGTCCCCACGCACGTCCGTGATCCTTCCGCCGTTCATCGCCACCTGGATGCCGCAGCCCGTCCCACAGAAGCGGCAGACGGACTTGTGCCAAACCGCCCCCCCGCTGCTCTTGACCATCAGTTCCAGACCGCCCCAGGCGGCGGCGCCCAGGAAGTTCGCGCCCGCGACGCCCGCGACCATCCAAAGGAGGTCGCGACGGCTGAGGTCCCACTCGGATTCGCTCATGGCTCTCGCAATCGGGTTGACAGCTTGTACGGCTTGACGTGTCCGCTTGTCAAGGAACAGCTCATCTCTCAGAGGCTCTTCAGGAACTTCACGACCTGCATCTGCTCGCGGGAGGAGAGGGCCCGCCATTTCTGCATCGTGTTGCGGGACTCGCTGCGCAAGCCCTGGGTCTCGTCCTGCGCCGGGCACGTCTCGTTGGGCAGGGATCCGGCCTGGGGGCAACCCGGTGCCGGCGGCGGCAGGTCGTGCAGCTCGATCGCAGCCAGGAACGCGGAGTCGATGTCCGTCACGACCAGCGGCACGTTGACCCCGAGGTCGGACGCGCTGTGCACCGTGCGCGCGGGGGCGGACGGATTCAGGAAGACCCGCGCGTCGTGCAGGAACGGCGGCCCGATCTTTCCGATGGCCATCAGGGGCGGCGTGCGCCACTCCTGGGGCATGGCCAGGCCGGTGCCCGCGAGAGCGAAACCGGCGAAGTTGCGCTGGATCTCCGTGGTGTCGCCCGCGGGCGGAATGGGGTTGGTCCGTGAAGGGCGGATCACCGGCATGGCATGCAGGATGAGGTCCGAAAACATCGGCACCCACTTGTTGCTCATGTGCCGGCTGCCCACGGCGGCGGGCGACTGGCCGGTCCGCATGATCGGGATGTGGCAGGCCGCGCAGTTGAGCTTGCGGTCGGCGGCGATGCCCCGCTCCGCGTCACGGCCGCTTCCCACCGGCCGTGCGCCCGCCACCATGCGGCTCTTGAAGGCATCGAGGTCGACGCCGAAGAGGGCCGCGCCGGCCTGGATGTCGCGCGCCTCCTCACTGGCGGGCGGCGCCTCGAACAGCCGTGAATCGGGCTCGGGAACCGTGGTGAGGCGCATCAGGTTCCGGAAATCGAGGACGTCCTGGGCGCGGATCTCCGGATCGCCCGCGACGTCGCAGCGCCGGCCGGCGTTCTCGGCGTCGGGCTGCTCGTCGGGTGCGAAGGGGCTCGTGAGCCCGATCTCCGCCGACGTCCCCGCCAGCGCGCCCGCGATCAGGGCGGGCGCGTTCGCGCGCAGCGCGAAGCGCGAGACACGCAGGACGGGATCGCCCCCCACGAAAGTGGAGATGTTCTCGTTGTGGCGTCCGGAGACGCAGTCGCCCGTGCACTCCGGGCCCGGCGGCGGCATCAGCGAAGAGAAGCTCCCTTCCTTGTCGTCGGGATCGTCGTTGGCGACGATGTCGTTGGCCCAGACCGCCTCCATGAGGCCGCGGCCGAGGTAGGGAGGAGCGGCGCGCTCCTCCACGCCCCGCATCGCGCCGAGGGAGGAGAGGCCCGTGCCCGGGTCGATCCCGCCCCGCAGGTTGGGATCCGCGGACACCGGCAGCATGGTCACCGGCTCACAATCGAAGTTGGCCTCGAAGTGGAGGAGCGGCCCGCCGAAAAAGGTGAGCGGATCGAAGGCGCCCGTGCCCGGGAAGAAGTCGCCGAAGAAGGTCACCGTCTTGGTCGGGGGGAGCCTGGTCTTCGTGATGACCGCGTAATTGGTCGGGCCCTGGCGAGGGGTGCGGGAAGCGACGGTGGCGGTCGTGGTGAACCCCTGGCCGGGGGGGATGTCCCGCGAGTTCGTGTGGCAGCCGACGCAGCTCCGCGAGTTGAACTGGGGTCCGACCCCTTCTTCCGGCGTGAAGGTGTGGAAGAAGAGGTTGGTGCCGCGCTCGTAGGCCGCCCGTTCCTCGTCGTTGAGGCCCGGGAAGGCGAGGGCCTCGGCGGTGCCCGCCGACGCGTAGATGTTGCGGGGAACGCGTGCCACCGGCTGCATCTGCGACAGGTCCGGCGGTCCCGCGATGCCGGAGAGATCGCTCTCGCGGCCTTCGACCGTCGAGGGGAGCTCGCTCACGTTGCCCGATCGTCCGCAGACGGCCAGGAGCACGGCACCCAGCAGGAGGAGCAGCCCTTTCGCCGCCCAACGGAAGACACCTTGCATTACTTCCTCCTCTAGAAGTCCCACGTCACGTCGAGGAACAGGCGCTTGACGAAGCTGTCCTTCCGGGGGGCGCCGTCGAAGGCGAAGTAGGTGATGGCCAGGAGCAGGTTCCGGCTGACCCGGTAGTTTCCCCCGACCTCCCAGCCCTTGTAGTCGGTCCCGGCGCCGAGGTCTCCGTTGGCGAAGGCCGCCAGGGTGCCGTCGCGGTCGACGTCCGCCCAGGTGAAGTGGAGCTCATACGGATGAAGGGATCCTTTCCAGCCACCGCCGAAGAGGCCACCGGTCAGCGCATAGCCGCGGCGGTCTCTGTCGACGCTGGAGTTGTGCACGAAGTCGGCGAGGGCGAAGACCTGCGTCTGGCCGAGCCACTTCAGGTGGACGCCCGTGTCGACCTGTCCGATGGCATTGAAGATCCGGAAGCGGTCCTGGATGAAGCCCACCGCGCCTGGTCCGTAGTTCACGTTGCTGTTGGTCACCTGAAGGCCGGACCGCATCAGGAAGGCGGGCGTTCCCGGCAGCAGGAACGCCCCTTCGCCGGGCGTGAACCCGGGCGAACGCAGCCCGGCGTTGAGGTCCTCGAAGGAATAAAGGGCGACCGCCACCCCCACGTGCGGCGCCTGCACGTGGACCTGATCCGCGAGCAGGAAGGTCTTGCCGACGAGGCCGGTGAACCGGACCTGGGGGACGTCTTCCATCACGAAGTAACCGCCCGCGTTCTCGATGCGGACGGTTCGACCCTTGGCATCCGTGTGCAGCGTGAAGCCCAGCCGTCCCGCCGTCCCCACCGGGCTGATGTCGTTGTCCCACACGAGCTGGCTGCGGAATGGGCCCTTCTCTCCGCGCCAGAAGGGAAGCGGCATCTTCCCGGCGGTCAGGGCCAGCATCTCGCGCTTCTTGAACGGGCGCACGGTCAGGTAGAACTGGTCGAGGCCGAAGGACTCCGTGCGAAACGCGTTGCCCATCCGGATGAAGGAGGCGGTGGGATTGGGGTTCTGGGCCGAGCCGAAGCGTAGCGCCGCGTTCACCAGCGAGCCTGCGTCGCGGTACTCGAGCCATAGCCGGTAACGGGCCCGCAACGCGCTGGTCTGGTCGTCGACCTGGAGATCGGTCTGGTCGGCGACGTCGATCGTGTCGTCGCGGATGGTGAGGCTGGCGCCGAACTTGATCGGCAGCCCGGCGGTCACCTCGGGCGCCGGCGCGGGCGGCGGGGTGGGGCTGGCCGTCGCCTGGGGGGCAGGGGACGACGGTTCATTGCCGTCGGCAGGCCCCGCCCCCACGCTGGCGGCGACCGCGCAGGCGAGCACGAGCTCGAACGCCGTGGCGGCACTAGGTCGCATCAGAACGCCTCCCTGTCACGACGCGCGCCATCCTCGGCCGGTACGCGCACACTCGGGGAACGAAGTCCGCCGAGACCGCATCAAACGAGGTGCGAGGATCAGGTGTAGGGTCATTCGAACGGCGGGCGTTCCGCCGGTGGTGCGGACGCGGGATCCAGCTCATTTTCTTTTTGGCTTGACTTGAAAGCGCAAAATTGTGTGCCAGATTCGTTTGAGGGGCAAGAGCAAAGAACGGCGATCGGCCGTTCGGCCCGTCTCCACGGTCTCCGGCGCCCGACCGAAGACCCCATGATGAGCCGGAATCGGCGCGGGTTGCCGCCCCGGCGGGAACCCGACATTTTGGGCTCAAACAAATCATTTCTATTCTTCGCCGTCAGAGTCGCTGATAATCGGCCTTCGCGAAAGGCAAATCATGGGTGAAAAGGAACGTCGGGCGCGCATCGTCATCCTGGGTGGGGGGTTCGCCGGGATCTACACGGCCATGGAGCTCGAAAGGCTCATGGACGGCGGGGAAGACTTCGAGGTCGTCCTCGTGAACAAGGAGAACTACTTCGTCTTCCAGCCCATGCTGCCGGAGGTGATCTCCGGCACCATCGGGATGCTGGACGTGGTCAGCCCCATCCGCCGGCTTCTCCCGCGCACGGACCTGCGCGTGAGGGAGGTGGAATCGGTCGACCTCGAACGAAAGCTCGTGGTGTGCAGTCCCGGGTTCCGGGCCCAACCGCACGTGATCCCGTACGATCACCTGGTCCTGGGCCTGGGGAGCGTGACCGACTTCCGTGGGCTGCGCGGTCTGCCCGAGCACGCGTTCCCCTTCAAGAACCTGGGCGACGCGCTCGCGCTGCGCAACCACGTGATCCGCGCCCTCGACGAGGCCTCGATCGAGCGTGACGACGAGCGCCTGCGCAAGCAGCTTCTGACGTTCGTCGTGGCGGGCGGGGGGTTCTCGGGGGTGGAGGTGGCGGCGGAGCTCAACGACTTCGTCCGCGGCGTGGCCCGCAACTACCCTCGCATCGACGCGCGGGAGATCCGGATCGTCCTCCTGCACGCGGGAGACCGGATCCTGCCCGAAGTGGCGGAGAGCCTCGCCGTCTTCGCGCAGAAGATCCTCGTCAAGCGCGGCGTGGAGATCCGCTTGAACACGATGCTGGACGCGGCCAGCGGCGATGACGCCATCCTCAAAGGCGGGGAGACCATCCCGACCAAGACGCTGGTCTCGACGGTGCCCTCCTTCCCACATCCCCTCCTGGAGGGGCTGCCCCTCGCGAAGGGCAGGAACGGCAAGCTCTTTTCCACGAAGTACCTTCACGTGGAAGGCAGGACGGACGTCTGGGCGCTCGGCGACTGTGCGATCGTGCCCATGGTGGACGGCAACCCCTCGCCGCCCACCGCCCAGCACGCCATCCGCCAGGGGGCGACGGCCGCGCACAACATCGTGGCCACGGTACGCAATCACTCGCTGCGCACGTTCGAGTTCACGGGGCTCGGCAAGATGGGATCGCTCGGCCATCGGTCGGCGATCGCCGAGCTGCCGGGAGGCGTCAAGCTCTCGGGCATCCTGGCCTGGCTGATGTGGCGGGCGATCTACCTCATGAAGCTGCCCGGCATGGGCCGGCGCCTCCGTGTGGCCTCCGCCTGGTTCCTCGATCTCTTCCTGGCGCCGGAGCTGGTGCAGCTCAAGCTCGGCGGGTCGGGCGGAGTCAGCCAGGAGCACTTCGAGCCGGGACAGGACGTCTTCCGCCAGGGCGACCTCGGCGACCGCGTCTACATCATCCTCAGTGGAGCGGCCGAGGTGTGGCGGACCGGAGAGGGGACGCAGCCACAACTGGCCCGGCTCGGCCCCGGCGACTGGTTCGGCGAGATGGCCCTGCTCAACCAGACCACGCGCGGTGCGACCGTGCGCTGCGTGGAAGCGATGGACGCGTTGACCCTTCCCAAGCGTGACTTCACGGTGCTGGCCGCCAACCTGCCGGACCTCCGTCAGAGCTTCGAGCGGGTGATGCAGGCCCGCCGCCGTGCCGTGATGACCGCGATGCGATGAGGGACGGCTTGGCGCCCCGCATCCGAACCGATGGAGCCGGTGGCGAGCGCAGGTTGCCGGGAGGGATGCGCGCTGCTACAGTTCCCCGCCTCGCAGGAGATCGACCGGATGCGTCGGAGCCCAGCGATGAAAAGGGAGGCCTTGAGTGCATGAGCTGGGTCGCGTCCCCCTGTTCGAGCGGCTCAGCCGAGCCGAGCTCGACACCCTCGCGGCCCTCACCCAGCGGAAGCAGTTTGCGGCGGGGACGGCGGTCTTCTTCCAGGACGATCCGTCGGACTCGCTCTACGTCGTCCTCTCCGGCTCGGCCAAGGTGTTCCGGACGTCCGAAGACGGACGGGACCGGATCCTCATGATCCTGCGCCCGGGCGACGCCTTCGGCGAGTTGGCCATGATCGAGGGATTGCCGCGATCGGCGACGGTGCAGACCCTGGAGCCGACGGAGCTGCTCTGGCTGGGGCGGAAGGAGTTCGAGGGCTTCGCCCGCGAGCACCCCGAGTTCCTCTGGAAGCTGCTCCAGTCCATGTGCGAGCGCGTGCGCAAGATCAACGAGGACGTCCTCGACCTGTCCTTCAAGGACGTGCCCTACCGCGTGCTGCGCCTGCTGTCCCAGCTCGTCGCCCGCCACGGCGAGAGCGGCCCCGACGGCTGGCGCATCAGCATGCCGCTGACCGTCCGCGACCTGTCGTCGATGGTCGGGTCCAACACCGAAACCGTGGGGCGGCTCCTCGACCGCTACGAGAGCGACGGGCTCGTCCGCCGGAACGGGCCGAACTGGGTGGTGCCCGATCAGGGCGCCCTCAACCGCGCGCTGGAGTACGCCTCCGCCGAATGAGGCCTCGGTTCCAAGCCGTCGTCATCGCGTCCCTCCTGCTGCTCGCCCCGTCGCTGGTTCACGCGCACGAGCGCTTCATCCGCCACGACCTCAAGAACCGGCTGCAGGACTGGTTCTTCGCACGGGATCCCACCCACTTCCTCGGCATGAACCCCAACATGACGCACATCGGGCTGTTCGTGACCGGCCTCCTGGCCGTCCTCCTCATGATCTGGTTCCTCCGTGAATCGCTGGACGAAGTCATTCGTTACGGCGTCCTCTACCGTCTCCGCGGCTTCCCGCAGCGCCTGCTTCACAACCTCGCCTGTTTCATCATGGACAAGCCGGTGCGTCTGGGCTGGTTCCACGCGCTCGGGGAGTGGTCGGTGATCATGTTCATGCGTTCCCCGGCGCTCGTGCTCATGTACTCGGCCACCAACGACTCCCTGGTCATGCCGAGCTACCCGCTGGAGCCCGCCTCCGCCGTCTATTTCAAGTTTGCGCAGGCACTGCTCGCCATCCTGATCCTCACCCAGACGCTGCTTCCGCTCTGCGGCGCGCTTGTGCTCGGGACCTGGCTGTACCTCTTCAGGTGGGGGCCGTTCGTGGTCGCGGACGCGCTGCCCGTGGTGACGGTCGCGGTCGTCTACCTCAGCGCGCCCTGGCAGTCGCACAAGCTGGCGATCACCCGCCTCAACCCGCTGCAGGCGCGTTGGGTCCGGATCATCCTCGGCTTCGGCTTCCTCGTGCTCGGCTGGTTGAAGGTCTACAACCACGACCTCACCGCGGGCGTCCTCGACAACTATCCCAGCGTCATGAACGATCCGTTGGTCGGGATGTTCTCCGCCGGCACCGACCCCGCCCTGAGGCGCGAGACCTGGGTCGTGGCTTTCGGGATGGCGGAGGTGCTGAGCGGCTTCATGCTCATGACCGGCATCTTCACCCGCTTCTGG
>QHVP01000631.1 GCA_003222295.1 Acidobacteriota bacterium
GGCCACGGTGATGGATCGCGTCGAAGAGGATGAACCAGAGGAACTCGCCGATCGGCTGCTCGAGCATCATCTTGCCGCCGGCGAAGAACTGACCCTTCCTCGTCCAGCCCGCATCGTCGAGCGCCGCCACCTTGCGGTCCAGATCGTCCCAGTGGCGCTCGAACGCCCTGGCCGCCTCCTCGACGCCCGCCACCGGGTCCACCTTGTACTCGCAGCGGCCGTTCATCACGAGGTCGCCGCAGATGCCGTGCTCGGAGACGAGCGTGGCCAGGAGGTCGGCCGCGGAAGGCGACCGCTCGTGCGGCTTGTAGTCGAGGCGGCCGGCCGGCATTGCGCGGATCACGCGCAGGAACACGTCTCTTTCCGCTTGGCGTCGCACCTGGAAGAACTCGCGGTCGGTCATGGGGCCTCCTCGTCTTATCAAGTCAGGGGGGGCACTTACGCGGCATCCGCGATGGGCGTGCGCGGCCCCCCCTGAAACCCCCCTCGCAGCGGCGCCGCGGCTTTGCCGCGCCGCCGTGCTCTACGTGCCCTCTGCCTAGTAGAGCCTGCCCACGTATTCGTTCATCTGGCGCTTCCAGAACGGCCAGTCGTGGCCGCCGTCCGGACCCCAGTCGTCGACGGAGTGGGGGATCCCCTTGGCCCGCAGCACTTCGGACAGGCGGTAAGCGGGACCGCTGTCCTCGTAGGGACCGTTCCCGGTCACCAGGCGGATGTCGCACCGTTGGAGCTGGTGGATGTACCAGGGATCGGAGAGGCTCGCCATGTAGTCGACGGGATTGTTGAAGTAGAAGTTGTCGTCGTAGTCGCCGTCCATGAAGCGGCGAATGTCGTACACGCCGGAGAGGGCGAGGCAGCGGCGGAACAGGTCGGGATGCTTCAAGAGGGTGTTCGCCGCGTGATAGCCCCCGAACGAGCTGCCGGTGGTGGTGATGGCGATGCCGGGGCTGCGGCAGTGGTCCTGGATGAACGGTGCGACCTCCGCCGCGAGGTAGGCGTCGTACATCGCCTGCAGGTAGCTGCGGTGCCGCGGATGCGCCTGCTTGTTGTACCAGGACTGGTTGTTGACGGTGTCGACGCAGAACACCTTCACCCGGCCCGCGTCGATGTGATGGGCGATGGCCTCGATCATGCCCTGCCCCTCGTACTCCCGGTGATCGCCGCCGCTGGTGGGAAAGGCGACGATCGGCGCGCCGTAGTGGCCGTACACCAGGATGTCCATCTCCCGGCGGACACGGTCGCTGTACCAGCGATGGTGCTCACGAAGCATGCAGGCGCCTCCGACAGGAACCGCGATTCTCCACCAGGCGATCAGCGGGAGCAATTCGCATGGGCAAGCCGACCGCAGGGGCAGCCGACGCAGGGCAAACCAACCGCAGAGCACGGCGGCGCGCGCAGCGCGGCGACGTGCGAGGGGGGTTTAAGGGGGGTCGCGAACGCCCATCGCGATAGGGCGTGAGTGCCCCCCCTTACTTAATACTTCTACCTGAATTTCCGGACCGGTGCCGGCGCGACGATGGAGCCGAGGAAGGCCGCGTTGCTCGGCGTCTTCGTGATCTTGTCGAGGAGGAACTGCGCGGCCTCCACCGCGCTCAGGTCGGCCAGCGCCCGCCGCAGGAGGTGGCGCTTGGCCAGCTCCTCCGGCGTGCACAGCAGCTCCTCGCGGCGGGTACCCGACTTGAGCACGTCCACGGCGGGGAAGATGCGCCGGTCGGCGATGGCGCGGTCGAGGATCAGCTCCATGTTCCCGGTGCCCTTGAACTCCTGGAAGATGACCTCGTCCATGCGGCTGCCCGTCTCGACGAGCGCGGTGGCCAGGATGGTGAGGGAGCCGCTGCCCTCGCAGTTGCGCGCGGCCCCGAAGAACTGACGCGGGAACTGCAGCGCGCGGTTGTCCACGCCGCCGGACATGGTGCGCCCGCCGGGACCCATCTCCCGGTTGGACGCGCGGCCCAGACGCGTGAGGGAGTCGAGCAGGATCACGACGTGACGGCCGGCTTCGACGAGGCGTTTCGAGCGCTCGATGGCCAGCCGGGCCAGCCGGATGTGCGCGTCGGCCTGGCTGTCCGCGGAGGACGCCAGCACCTCCGCGGGCACGGCGCGGCGGAAGTGCGTCACCTCCTCCGGCCGCTCGTCGATGAGCAGCAGGATGAGGTGCACCTCGGGATGGTGCTGCGTGATGGCCTTGCCCAGGTGCTCGAGCAGCGTCGTCTTGCCGGCCTTGGGAGGCGACACGATCAGGCCGCGCTGGCCGCGCCCGATGGGCGCGATCAGGTCGATGATGCGGAGGCTCGTCTCCGCCTGCTCGGCGGCCAGGCGGAACGGCTCGTGCGGGTTGACGGACGTCAGGTCCTGGAAATGGGGCAGCGCGCGGTATTCCTCCGGCGCCAGGCCACTGGCCTTCGTGATCTCTACTACGACGCGGCGCCCACCACCGGCGTCACGGGCCAGGCCCTCGATCTCCGTACCGTCGCGCAAACCGAAATCACGAGCGATGGTCGACGGCACCACCGCGTCGTCGCGGAACGGTAGATAGTTCTGGGCGACCTGCCTCAGGAACCCACCGCCGCCGTCCGAGAGCTCCACGACACCCGTTACGGTTGTCGTGGGCCCAGTCGTCGGAATCGGGGCTTGGCGGGGGTCCCGCGGCCCTCGCGGCCCCTGTTGCTGCTGCGTCTGGGGTCCGTTGGGCCGATCGTGACGATGGGGGTGTCGATGGCGCCGCGAGTGCCGCGAGCCGTGCCTCAAGGCCGGCCCGCTCCGCGCGGTTCGGTCATCGTCTCCTCCGGCACCGACTATAGCACGGAAGCCCTCGCCGCATCGAGGCGACTACGGCCGCTCGCCGGGAAGAAGCGGGCGGAAGGTGACGACGTAGCGCTTGTCGTCGAGGCAGACGGAGGCGGGCACCGAGCCCGTCGGCCAGTCGCCGTGGCCCCTGGCGGGCACGATCCGCGGCGCGAACACGCTCTCGGCCAGGCGCTCGGGCAACGTCCACGGCCGGCAGCCGCCGGGAAGAGCGCCTTCCTTCGCGCTCATCGCGAACGACGCAGGCTCGTAAGGACGAAGGCTCGGATGCTGGAAGCGCGCGAGGTCCGTGACGAGCGCGGCCAGGGCGCGCACGCTGGCCGGCGGGTCGGCCGGGTCCCCGCTGAGGATCATGTCGAGGGGGCGGCCCTTCTTGAGGAACAGGTGCCGCCGCTCGTTGCCGGGTCCGACCGTCATCACGCCGGTGAGGGGCAGCTTCCGCACGTCGGCGATGCGCCGCTCGAGGTCCCTGAGCTCCGGCGGCTCCAGCTTTCCCACCATCACGTCGCGCGTGCCGCCCACGTACAGGGTCCCGTCTTCCATCAGGACGAAGCGGGGCGGAGCCGC
>QHVP01000628.1 GCA_003222295.1 Acidobacteriota bacterium
GGGATGCCGCTCTGCAGGATGGTGACGCCCGCGATCTGCCAGCCGCCCAGGACGTACTTCAGGAAGGCGTTCCCGGACTGCTTGAAGAACGGCACCTCGTAGATGTAGCTGGCCACGAAGCGATGCGGAACGTCCCAGTTCGCCGGGCCGTAGTCCCGCATGGGGTCGTAGTTGTCCATGGTCTGGCCGCCGCCGTTGGAGTGCGTGGCCTCGTCCTTCGTGCGCGAATACGTGTAGTGCACGTCGGCCTGCAGGCCGTGGCTCATCCGCTTGCGCAGGATCACGCTGACCGCGTCGTAGTCCGCGCGCAGGTCGTTCATGATGATGCGCCGCGACCGGAACTTCTGGCTGGGACGGCGTGGATCCACGGCGCCCGGGCCGGGCGTGGGCGTGTTGTTGAAGAAGCTGCGGTCGAGGTTGATCGTGTTGGAGCCCACGTACTGCAGGGTGAGAGCGACGTCGCCGAACAGCTCGCGCTGGACGTCGAAGCTCCACTGCGTCTTGCGCGCGCTGGGGAGCTTGCGCGTCGGCGAGATGATGTCCGGGCGCGGGAGCGCGGCCAGGGCTCCGGCCGGGGACGCGAAGGACAGCGTCGGGTTGGCCGGGTCCGAGGTGTAGGTCGTGACCGGGGCCACGGGCGGATTGTTGGTGAGGAACGTGAACGAGTTCATCTGGTTCGGGTTGTAGTAGATGCCGAAACCCGAGCGCAGCACGGTCTTCTCGCCGAGGCGGTACGTGGCGCCCAGACGGGGGCCGATGTCCGTGTAGTTGCCCTTCGTGAACTCGAAACCCTTGACCGGGTAGCCCGAACGCGTGGCCGACGGGATGATCGTCTCGAAGTCCGTGTCGAGCATCGAGGCGACCCCCTCGTAGGTCTTCACCGGGGTGTTCATCTCCCATCGCAAGCCGAGGTTCAGGGTGAGGTTGCGTGTCGCCTGCCAGACGTCGTTGACGAAGATCCCGTTGCGCCAGCCGCCGACGTGCCCGAGGATCTGGTCCGTGGGCGGGATGACCGTGCGCGGCAGGCCGAGCATGAAGTCCGCCATCGAGTAGCCGGTGATGTCGCCCGTGAAATCGAAGCGGCCGCGCGGGTCGTTGGCCGCGCGCCGTCCCGTGCTCAGGCGCCGCAGATCGAAGCCGCCGCGGATGGAGTGCGAGCCGCGCGTCCAGGCCAGCACGTTCGAGACCTGGAAGGTCGTGTCGAACTGGTTCCAGTTGGTGCCGCCGCTACCGGTCGAGGTGAAGTTGCTGATGTTGACGC
>QHVP01000110.1 GCA_003222295.1 Acidobacteriota bacterium
GACCGCGACGAGTGGGTGCGCGTCCTCGCCGATCACGACGTGTGCGTCGAGCCCGTGCTCGCCTATGACGAGATGAGCGCGCATCCGACGGTCTCGGCCGCGCTCATCGACCAGCCGGTGGGCAAGGCGCGGCTGCGTACGGTCGCGCCGCCGGTCAAGCTCTCCGACTCTCCCTCGCGTCCGCCGCGCCCCGCGCCCGCGCTGGGCGAGCACACCGACGCCGTGCTGGGCGAGGCCGGCTTCACCCGCGCCGACATCGACAGGATGCGCGGCGCCGGAGTCCTCGCATGAGCGTGGCCAGCGCGCCCGTCGCGTCCGCGGCCCGCGCCTTCTCCCAGGAGCTCGCGCCGGACGGCGTCCTCGTCCTCACCCTCGACGTGCCCGGCGAGAAGGTCAACACCCTGGGCAAGGGGATGATGCAGGAGCTGCTCAGCCTGCTCGGTGAGATCGAGGCGCGCACGGACGTGCGCGCGATCGTGCTGCGCAGCGCCAAGGCGGACAACTTCATCGCGGGCGCGGACATCAAGGACTTCACGACCATCCGCAGCTCGCTCGAAGGCGAGACCCTCTCGCGCCAGGGCCAGGCCGTCCTGGACCGCCTGGCCGCGCTGAAGGTGCCGGTGGTGGCCGCGATCCACGGCTCGTGCATGGGCGGCGGCCTGGAGACCGCGCTGGCCTGCCGCTATCGCGTGGCCTCCGATCACCCCAAGACCTCGCTGGGCCTGCCCGAGGTGAACCTCGGCATCATCCCGGGGATGGGCGGGACGCAGCGGTTGCCCCGCCTGGTGGGACTGCGCACCGCCCTCGACCTCATCCTCACCGGCCGCGCCCTCAAGGCCTCGCGTGCGCTGCGCGCGGGGGTCGTGGACGAGGTCGTGCCCGCGCCGGTCCTGGTGGACGTGGCGCGGCGCGCGGCCGTGAAGCTGGCGGACGGGTCACTGGTGCCGCGCCGCCCGGGGATCACGCTGGTCGAGAAGGTGATGCGGCCCCTCATCTTCTCGAAGGCGCGCGCCAGCGTGCGCGAGAAGACACACGGCCACTATCCCGCCCCTCCGGCCGCCATCGACGTGGTCGAGAAGGGCACCGCCAGCACGCTCGAGGAAAGCCTGAAGCTGGAGGCCAAGCGCTTCGGCGAGCTGTCCGTCTCCGAGGTCTCGCGCGCGCTGGTGTCGGTCTTCTTCGCCACCCAGGAGATCAAGAAGGACGCGGGTTATCCGGAAGGCACGGACGCGCGCGAGGTCCACAAGCCGGCGCGGAGGCAGGGGTGCCCGTTCGTCTCAAGGACACGACGCTGGAGGCCCTCGGCCGCGGCCTGCGCCACGTGCGCGACGTCTTCGACGAGCGGATGAAGCGGCGCAGCCTCACCAAGTACGAGTTCGCCGCGCGCATGAACCGCCTCGCCGCCAGCCTGGACTACACGGGCTTCCGGCACGTGGATCTCGTCATCGAGGCCGTGTTCGAGGACCTCGACCTCAAGCGCAAGGTGCTGGCGGAGGTGGAGGCGGCCACGGGCAAGGACTGCGTGTTCGCCAGCAACACCTCGTCGCTCCCCATCGGCGACATCGCGCGCGATTCCTGGCGCCCGTCCCGCGTCCTGGGCATGCACTTCTTCTCGCCCGTCCAGAAGATGCCGCTGCTGGAGGTGATCGTCACCCCGCAGACGGACGCCTGGGCCACCGCCACCGCGGTCCAGTTCGGCCGGCGGATGGGCAAGCACGTGATCGTGGTGAGGGACGGTCCCGGCTTCTACACCTCGCGCGCCCTCGCGCCGTACATGAACGAGGCGGCACGGCTGGTGCAGGAGGGCGCGCCCATCGAGGACATCGACCGCGCCATGGTCGACTTCGGCTTCCCCGTCGGGCCCATCACGCTGCTCGACGAGGTCGGTATCGACGTGGGCGCGAAGGTCGCGAAGATCCTCCATCATGCCTTCGGCGAGCGCATGGCCGCGCCGGAGTCGATGACGCGCGTGATCGAGGACGGCCGGCTCGGGCGCAAGAACAAGCGCGGGTTCTACCTCTACGATGCCGCGGGCAAGAAGAAGGGCGTGGACGCGACCGTCTACGCGCTGCTCTCCGGGGGAGGCCCCCGGACGCCCGTCGAGCCGCGGGAGATCCAGGAGCGTCTCGTCTTCGCGTTCCTCGGCGAAGCGGTCCTCTGCTTGCAGGAGGGGATCCTGCGCTCGCCGCGCGACGGGGACGTGGGCGCCATCTTCGGCCTCGGGTTCCCGCCGTTCCTGGGCGGCCCCTTCCGCTATCTGGACCACCTGGGCGCGCGCTTCGCGATGGAAGTGCTGGAGCGGCTGCGCGCGAAGCACGGCGAACGTTTCACGCCCGCGCCCCTGCTCGTCGATCGTGCCCGGGAGGGCAAGACGTTCTACTGACTTGAATTTCTTCACCGACAACGACGACCTCCAGTTCCACTTCCAGCAGGGCGTGGCCTGGGACCGCTTCGTACCGCTCTGGGAGGAGGGCTTCCGGTTCGAGGACGGCCCGCGCGCCCTGGGCGAGGCGCGCGAGATCTACGACGAGACGCTGCGCGAGGTCGGCCAGTACGCGGCGCGCGAGATCGCTCCCCACGCGCGCGAGATCGACGAGCAGGGCGTCGGCTTCGTGGACGGCCTCGTCATCCATCCGCCCGCGCTGCTCCGCAACATCGAGGGCTTGAAGAAGCTGGGGGTGATGGGAGTGAACCTCCCGCGCGACCTCGGCGGCTCGAACTTCCCGATGACCGCCGGCACCTTCATGGCCGAGGTCCTCTCCCGCGCCTGCACCAATACGTTTCTCTTCTACGTGTTCCACCAGGCCCCCGCCGTGCCGATCGCACGGTTTGGAACACGTGAGCAGAGAGAGCGCTGGGTGCCGCGCCTGGCCTCGGGCGAGATCTCCGGTTCCGTGGCCATGACCGAGCCGGACGCGGGCTCGGACGTCGGCAACGTCTCGACCACGGCCGTGCCCGAGGACGGCCACTGGCGCATCACCGGACGCAAGCAGTTCATCACGAACGGTTGCGGCGACGTCTCCGTCGTGCTGGCACGCACGGAGCCGGGATCGAAGGGCCTGGAGGGCCTCTCCCTGCTCGTCGCGCCGCGGATGGAGAACGGACGCGACAACTTCCGCGTGGCCAAGCCCGAGAAGAAGATGGTCATCCGCGGCTCCGCGACCTGCGAGCTGAGCTTCGAGGGGAGCTGCGCGGAGCTGCTCGGCCCGCGGGGCGCGGGCTTCTCCGAGATCCTGACCTTCATGAACGAGGCGCGGATCGCGGTGGCCATCCAGGGCCTGGGCATCGCGGAGGCGGCCTGGCGCGCCGCCCGCGCCTACGCGGAGCGGCGCGTGCAGATGGGCCGGCCCATCGCCCGCCACGAGATGGTCGCGGACATGCTGCTGGACATGGAGACGGAGGTCGCGGCCCTGCGCGCCCTCGTGTACCGGTGCGTGCAGCTCCAGGACCGCATCCTCGGCCTGGAGCGCGGGAAGAGCGCGAACGCGCGCGAGCTGGCCGCGCTCAAGCGCGCGCTGCGCGATCGCACGCCGCTCCTGAAATGGTTCGGCTCCGAGCGCACCCTGTGGGTCACGCGCACCGCGGTGCAGGTCCACGGCGGGTACGGGGTGGTCCAGGACTACGACGTGGAGCGCCACTATCGGGACGCGCTCATCCTGCCCATCTACGAGGGCACCAGCCAGATCCAGGCCCTGATGTCCCTGAAGGACCAGGCGCGCTGGGCCATGGAGCGGCCCTGGCGGCTCCTCACGGGGGCGGTGTCCGTGGAGGCGCCCGCGGACGTGCTCGGCGACGGCGTGCGCGACCTCGCCGCCGAGTACAACCGCGCGCTGCGTTACGTCGTGCGCAGGCGCGGCCCCGAGCTGGCCTTCGCGCGCCTTCATGCCGAGCGCCTCACCGCCATGCTCGCCTACACGCGCGCGGCGGAGGCCCTGGCGGCGCAGGCTTCCGCCTCCGCGCGGCACCGCCGGCTGGCCGAGCGCTTCGTCACGCGCGCCCTGCCGCTCGTCCGCATGCAGGGCGACGTCATCCGCAGCGGGGACCTCAGCACGCTGGAGTCACTGCAATCGTGAATCGGGCACCGTCGGTGCTGGTGGCCTCGCCCCGGCGCCCCAGCGCCTCCGCGGTGATCGCCAAGTTCGGGCCCATCCTCGGCAAGCGCTTCGCGAGCGCGAACCTGCCCTTGCTCGGGCAGGCCCACGCCGCCTACGGCGGGCTGCGGCGTTGGGCCACGACCATCCGCGGTCGCGGCGCGAACATCTTCACCCAGTGGACGGGCGACCCCGACGCGCTGGGCAGCGCGGTCCTGCTGGAGGCCATCCTCCGCCACCTCGGCGCCACCGATGTGAGGATCCTGACCGGCAGCCTGGGCCATCCCCAGAACCGCGTCCTGGTGGAGACGTGCGGCATCGTGCTGCGCGATCCCAACCGCGATCGCCTCCCGCGCGGCCTGCACTGCATGGTCGACACCTCGCCCCCCCTGGGCATGTCGAACACGGCGCAGGTGGACCCGGTGAAGGCGTACTTCTTCGTGGCCGACCATCACGCCGACCCCGAGGAGGTGGAGGCCAACTGCCGCGCGCAGGGCGTGCGCGGCGTGAAGCTCGCGTTCGTGGGCCTGCCCGTGGGATCGACCTCGTCCTTCATGGCGGTGGTGGCCGCCGCCTTCGGCCTGCTGGGCGACGTCGGCCCCAAGGGCCGGGACGCCGCCGCCCTCGGCATCTACACCGACACCAGCGCGCTCCTCCACGGCTCGACCCCGCTCGACTTCCGGATGTTCGAGGAGCTCACCCGCGACCAGGAAACGGAAGAGGTGCTCGACGACCTGCGCGACTACCGGGTGCCGCCGGAATGGTTCGAGTACCGAACGGCCGCCTTCCAGCACCTGGAGACGAAGGGCGGCGTGCGCATCGCCCCCGTGGGCTACGTGCGCGACGACCATCGCGACGTCATCGCGGAGATCGCCAGCGAGCTGCTCCGCATCGAGGGGACCTCGATCGGGATCGCCATCGCGGTCACGGAACGCGGCACCGAGGTGTCCGTGCGCGCGGACAGCAAGCTGCTGGGCGAGGCCCGCGAGCGGATCGTGGACATCATCGACCACCTGCTCGAGTACGCGTTCCCGGGGGCGTCCGGCTTCAAGCACGAGCGGCGCCCGCCGCACCGGGTCGAAGGCGGGGCCTTCATCGCCCACAGCCAGGCCCAGCAGCGCCTGTGGGGACTGGGTGGACGCGGCGCGTCGCCCGACGGCGACCCCATCCTCGAGCACTGCCGTGCCTGCGCGCGCGCGATCCTGGCCGCGCTCGAGGACATCAAGTTCGCGGAGAGGAATGAACGACCGCAGGCGACGGGACGGCCGGCTCCCGATGATCGCGGCGGGCATGATCACTCTTCTCGGCGCCACGGCGCCGGCGCTGCGTGCGCAGCCGGCTCCGTCGCCCGCCCCGACGCCCCCACCCCCGCTGGTCTCGCCGGAGGTCCTGGCCGACAAGCGCGTGACCTTCCGCTTCCGCGCCCCCAACGCGAAAGAGGTCACGGTCGACCGCGAGGGCGCGCCGAAGCTGGCCATGGAGAAGGACGCGCAGGGGGTCTGGTCGGTGACGACGGATCCGCTCCCTCCCGACATCTACGGCTACGGGTTCGTGGCCGACGGCGTCCGCCTCGTCGATCCGTCCAACTCCGTGATCATCCCGAACCTGCTGAGCAAGTCGAGCGCGCTGCACGTGCCCGGCCCGGCCTGCCTGCCCTGGGAATTGGGCGACGTGCCGCACGGCACTCTCCACCATCACTTCTACCGCTCGCACGTGGTGGGCGACGATCGGGACTTCTACGTCTACACACCGCCCGCGTACGACCCGCACGAGTCTAAGCGCTATCCCGTGCTGTACCTCCTCCACGGCTTCAGCGACGACGCCAGCGGCTGGACGGCGGTGGGCCGCGCGCACGTCATCCTCGACAACCTGATCGCGGCCGGCAAAGCCAAGCCGATGCTGGTGGTCATGACCCTCGGCTACGGCGCGCCGGAGTTCGTCTCCCGGGGCTTCGGCGTCTTCCGCGACGTGGCCCTGCGCCAGCGCAACTACGAGCGCTACCGCGACGCGCTGTTCACGGAGGTCATGCCCTTCGTGGAGACCACCTATCGCGTGACCGCCGACCGCGAATCGCGTGCGATCGCCGGCCTCTCGATGGGCGGAGCGGAATCGCTGCTTGTCGGGCTGAACGCGCTGGACCGTTTCGCGCAGATCGGAGCCTTCAGCAGCGGCGGGGTGCCGGAGGACTTCGAGACGACCTTCCCGGGCCTAGATGCCAAGGCCAACGAGCGGCTACGCCTGCTATGGATCGCGTGTGGAACGGAAGACGGCCTCATCGCCGCCAACCGGAAGCTGCACGCCCGGCTCGACGCCAAGGGCGTGAAGCACACCATGGTCGAGACACCGGGGGCGCACACCTGGATGGTCTGGCGGAGGAACCTGGCGCAGCTGATGCCGTTGTTGTTTTAGACGGCGTTCGTAGATGGCTGGCCGACCTAGCCGCAGCGTCAAGGCTGCTAACCCTGGCCGATCGATCTCCGTTTGTTCGTTGTTGCTAATGCTCGAACAGCAAGTCATACCCCCGTAGATCCAGCTCCGCCATCACCGGGATCACGCGGAAGCACTCCTGCGCGAGCTCCTTGCGGCCCTCGCGCACCACCATCGCGTCCAGGCGCTCCATGATCGGGATCAGCATGGTGACGTCCGAGATCGCGTAGCGGACCTGCTCCGGGCTGAGCTGCGCGCTGGCCCAGTCGGAATGGCGGGTCACCTTGTCCATCTCGACGTCGAGCAGCTCGAGGGCGACGTCCTTGAGGCCGTGCCGGTCCGTGTACGTGCGCACGAGCTTGCTCGCGGTGCGCGTGCAGTAGAGCGGCCACAACCGGATGCCCAGGTAATGCCGGAGCACGGCCACGTCGAAGCGGGCGAAATGGAGGACCTTGAGGACGCGCGGGTCCTCAAGTACGCGCTTGAGGCGCGGGGCGCGCGAGTCGGGGGGCGTGGAGGCGATGACCTGGTCGCGGGGAAGCTGGACGATGGTCGCCCGCCCGGCGCGGTCGCAGAGCTGGACCAGGCACAGCCGATCGCGAAGCTGCTGGAGGCCCAGCGTCTCCGTGTCGATCGAGGCGGCATCCCACCTCCCGCGACGCCGCCCCGCGGCGTGCGTCGCGATTATAGCGTCGGCCCCGGCGCGCACAGGTCCGCGGTGCCACCATGGAACGAGGAGGATCGATGGCAGCGCGGGACATCTTCGCCACGCTGAAGGAGGCGTTCCAGGACTGGAACGAGGACAACGCGCCCCGCCTCGGGGCCGCCCTCTCGTACTACACGATCTTCTCGATCGCGCCCCTCCTGCTCATCAGTATCGCGGTGGCCGGGCTCGTCTTCGGCCCGGAGGCGGCCCAGGGCGGCATCGTGGCCCAGATGCAGGGACTCATCGGCCGCAACGCCGCCGAGGCCATCCAGGCCATGATCGAAAACGCCCGCAAGCCCGGCCAGGGGATCATGGCCACCGTCTTCGGCACGGTGACGCTGCTCTTCGGGGCGGGGGGCGCCTTCAACGAGCTGCGGGCCGCCCTCGACGTCGTCTGGGAGATCCCGCCCCGGACGGGCGGGGGGGTCCTGGCCGTGATCCGCGAGCGGCTCGCGTCGTTCGCGATGGTCCTCGTGGTTGGCTTCCTGCTCCTCGTCTCCCTCGTGATCAGCGCCGGGATCTCGGCCTTCGAGGTGAAAGGCGCGTTCCGCGGCAGCGGCGTGGTGCTGCAGGTCGTGAACAACGGCGTGTCCCTCGCCGTCATCACGGTGCTGTTCGCCCTCATCTTCAAGTACCTGCCGGACGCGCATCCGCCGGTGGCGTGGAAGGACATCTGGGTGGGCGCGTTCATCACGGCCGCGCTCTTCACCGTCGGGAAGTACGGGATCGGCCTCTACCTGGGCCGGAGCAGCATCGGCTCCGCGTACGGCGCGGCGGGATCGCTGGTGCTGCTGCTGGTCTGGGTCTACTACTCCGCGCAGATCCTCTTCTTCGGCGCCGAGCTGACCCAGGTGTACGCGCGGAGGCACGGATCGCGCCTGGGCCTTTCCACGGAGGCGGCCGCCGCGCGCGCGCCGGCCGAACCGGCGAATGCGGCGGCCTCGCCGAAGGATGCGGGTCGGGTCGTGCGGCCGAAGAGTCCCACGGCCCCAGCCCCGGAAGCGGCGCACTCCCTTCCGGCAGTGGGACGCGGCCTCGCCCTGAGCGTGGCTCTTCTCCTGCTCGGGTTCCGCGGCAAGAAGAAGAGCCGGCCTCTCTAGACCAGCCGCGTCGGCTCGTAGGGCTTGGGCGGATCGCCCTCCGGCGGGATCGTGGGGTCCATGGGCGGCGCGCCCGGTTGTCCCGGAGGCTCGCGGACGGGTGGCTCCCGACCCTGGTCGGGCGGCACCAGCGGTGGGTTGGGCATCTCCTTGGTCGGGCCGGGAACGTCCTTGGGTGGTGTCGCCGGGGTCTCGATGCTCATGTCTCGATCGTAGTGCGCATGGCGCAGTCCCGGCCGCCGCCCGCGACGAATCCGGATTTTCCGCACGCCCTGTCGATTCCCCTCGCCGCCGTTCGACTAGGTGATGACAGGCGCAATGGGGCGCCTGGGATCAGGAGACCCGGAAATGCCCATGAACACACGCCGATTCGCAATGCTCGCCGCCCTCGTCCTCTCCGCCGGAATCGCCCGGGCCGCAGCGCCCGCGGGGGCGCCCGCGGTCCCGGCCAAGCCCACGTCGGCTGCGCTCGAGCGATTCAAGACCCTGGCCGGAGACTGGGTCGCCGCCGAGGACGGCGACATGGTCAAGAAGGGCGACCTCGTGGCCCGCTACGCCGTCACCGCGTCCGGGAGCGCGGTGGTCGAGACCGTCTTCCCCGGAAGCGAGCACGAGATGGTGACGGTGTACCATGCCGACGGTCCGGGGGGGCCCAGGGGCCCCGCTTCGACTTCGCGTACGACGGCGGCACCAACATCGATCCCGAGCGCGACCGCCACATGCACTCCGCCACCTTCGATCTCGCCGGCGCGGACGAGATCCGCAGCGAGTGGAGTGAGCTCGCCGAGGGCAAGCCCGCGTTCGTCGCGCGGATGCACCTCGTGCGCAAGACACGCTGAAAGGACACGGCCATGAAATACCTTCTGCTGATCTACGAGAGCGAGGCCGGCTTCGCCGGCATGTCCGGGGCCGAGCAGGCCAGGATCTTCGAGGAGTACATGGATTACACGAAGGGCATCCGCAAGAGCGGGAACTACATCGGCGGGGAGGCGCTGCAGGCGATCTCGACCGCGACCACGGTGCGCGTCAAGAACGGCAAGACGATCACCACCGACGGCCCCTTCGCGGAGACGCGCGAGCAGCTCGGCGGCTTCTACCTCGTCGAGGCCAAGGACCTCGACGAGGCGATCAAGCTCGCCGCCGGGATCCCGGCCTCGCGCACGGGCTCCATCGAAGTGCGTCCGATCATGCCCACGCCGCCCATCGAGTAGGACGCGCCGGACGCCGCCCGGCGGATTAGACTGCCGGGCGGCGCGATGGATCTCGAGACCCTGTATCGCGAGGAGCGCCCGCGCGCCCTCGCCACGCTCATCCGGCTCCTCCGCGACTTCGACCTCGCCGAGGACGTCCTGCAGGAGGCCTTCGCGGCGGCGGTCGAGCAGTGGCCGCGTGAAGGAGTGCCCGGCAACCCCTGCGCCTGGCTCGTCTCCACGGCCCGGCACAGAGCGATCGACCGCCTGCGCCGCGCGAAGACCTTCGCCGCGAAGCAGGCCGAGATCGCCTACCTCAGCGAGGCGGCGGCCCCCCCTCCCGACTTCGTGGACGAGCCTCTTCCCGACGACCGCCTGCGCCTGATCTTCACCTGCTGCCATCCTGCCCTGGCGGTGGAGGTCCAGGTGGCCCTCACGCTCAAGACCCTCTGCGGCCTCTCCGTCGAAGAGATCGCGCGCGCCTTCCTCGTCGCGCCGGCGGCCATGGCCCAGCGCCTCGTGCGCGCCAAGGGCAAGATCCGGGACGCCGGAATTCCGTACGAGGTGCCCGGGAGCGAGCGCCTGGCCGAGCGTCTGGAGGGCGTGCTGCGCGTCGTGTACCTCGTCTTCAACGAGGGCTACGCGGCCACCTCCGGTGACGCGCTCGTGCGCCGCGAGCTCTGCGCGGAGGCGATCCGCCTGGGCCGATTGCTGCGCTCCTTGCTGCCTCGGGTCAGCGAGGTGACGGGCCTCCTGGCCCTCATGCTGCTGCAGGACTCGCGCCGCGCCACCCGCGTCGACGCGCAAGGCGAGCTGGTCACGCTGGAAGACCAGGACCGTTCACGGTGGGACCGCGGCCAGATCGCGGAAGGCGAAGCGCTGGCCGACGACGCCGTGCGCCGCGGAGGCGCGGGCTTCTATGCTCTGCAGGGCGCGATCGCGGCGCTCCATGCACAGGCGGCGCGCGCGGAGGAGACGGACTGGCCCCAGATCGCGGCGCTGTACGCGCTGCTGCTGCGCCTGCATCCGTCGCCGGTGGTCGCCCTCAACCATGCGGCGGCGGTGGCGATGGGGGAGAGGCTCGACCGCGGCCTGCGCCTCATCGAGCAGCTCGAGAGGACGGGCGAGCTGGAGGCCTACCACCTGCTGCCCGCGGCGAAGGCGGACATCCTGAGGAGGCTGGGCCGGTTCTCCGAAGCCGCGGTGGAGTATGAGCGCGCCCTGGAGCTCGTAACGCAGGAGCCGGAACGCCGGTATCTGCAGAGGCGACTCAGGGAGGTCACCGCGGCGGAGTAAGACGGCAAAAGCTCGACGGCCGACCGAGATGACACGCCTCCATCTGTTAATCGTGTCGATCGATGCGGCGGTCGCGGTTTCGTTGAAGCTCGAACACCCAATCAAGGTTTAAGGATAGGGGGCTGCGAACACCTGTTCTCCCTTCGCGGGACATCCCGAGGCACGTGAAGCGAGGGGTCTCCCATCGTGATGGCGGGCAATGCGCGTTCGTTGCCCACGACGGACAGAGATGCACGGAGCGCACGTTCCTGGAGTTCCATCACATCCGGCCGTATGCGAAAGGAGGACCGGCGACGGTCGAGAACATCTCGCTTCGGTGTCGGCGCCACAACCAATACGAGTCGGACCTGGTCTTTGGGCCTCGGCGCGATGTCAGTCTCGGGCGGAAGGGAACTGAAAGATATCGATCGACACGGTTAACAGATTGAGGTTGTGGCCAGGTCGGCTGCCATCAGGCACGGACACCCGGCACCCTTACCCCCAGAACCCGACTACGCGCGCAATACGACCGTCCGGCGCCAGCTCGAACACGTTCGTGCCGCGGCCGCGCGGCGCGCCGTCCGCGCCCTTCGCCACCCAGTCCGCGAGCGCGGTGCCCTGGCATTGGCGCACGGCGCCGCTGCGCTCCAGAGCGACACCAGGCATGTGGAGCTGGGCGGCGGCCAGATGCGCGACGAGGTCGTCGATCCCGGCCGTGCAGGAGAACGCGTCCGCGAAGGTCACGTCGTCGGTGGCGATCGTCGCGAGGGCGGTGCGGCGGCGGGCCTCGTCCCTCTCCGACCAGGCGGCGAAGAATGCGTCCACGGCCTGGGCGAGGCCGGGGCCGAGCTCGCCGGTCACGACGTTCGCGAAGACGGCGAGCTGATACCTCCAGCCCTGGACATGGTGGTCGCGCGCGGCCGCATCCGGCAGCTCGTGGCGCAGGTGGAGGAACGTTCCGTCCTCTCGTTCCTGGAGGGTGACGACGACACGCGAGCCGCCCGGCCGCACGGGCTTGGCCGGGTCCTCGTAGCCGTAGGTGAACACGATGCGCTCGGGGGGCGCGACTTCGACCACCTCTCCCGACGCGAGCACCCCGTTGGGATAACGGATGCGCAGGGGCCCGCCGGGCCGGGCGTCGATGGTGGATCCGGCGCCCCACCAGGCCGCGAACCGCTCGCTGTCCGTGAAGTAGCGGAACACCGTCTCCCGCCGGGCGCGGATGAAGACGGTACGCTCCAGGACGTGCTCGAGTGCGATCATCGTCTCCTCCTTCGTGCCGGCCGGCGCCGGCGTCCCGGTCTCGGTCCCCGGCGGCTCTCCTCCAGCTCCGCGCGCAGCTTCAGGCGGTAGAGCGCGTCGTCCCACATCGATTCGAGCCACTGCGCCAGCGGACCCAGACCGTCCTTCCGCGCGGCGTAGAAGCGCTGGCGGCCCTGGCGCCGGCTGCGCAGGAGGGAAGCGTCCTCCAGCCGCCGGAGGTGCTGCGACACCGCCCCGAAGGTCACGTCGCCAAGAGCGCGGTGGATCTCGCCCGCGCTGCGCTCGCCCTCCCACACCAGGCGGAGGATCTCGCGCCGCCGGGGAGTGCCGAGGGTCTGGATCACCGAAGCCATGAGAACAATTTAGCAAAAACTAAAATGTTTGTCAAGGCCATCTCCCAGACCCGTTACAGAGGCGGCGCGAAGGGGGAGCGTTGACACCCCCGCCCGTGCCCGCCAAGATCGTCCGCGGTGACCACCCTGCCCCCGGATCCCGACCTCGACCCCATCACCCGGTTCCAGCAGCTCTTCGTCCGCGCCGCGGCCAGCGAGCCGGACGCGACCGCGGTGGCCCTCGCCACCGCCGACGCCTTCGGCGCGCCCTCGGTCCGGATGGTCCTGCTCAAGGCCGTGGACGCGGCGGGCTTCGTGTTCTTCACGAACTACGAGAGCCGGAAGGCCGGCGAGATCTCCGTCAACCCGCGCGCAGCGCTCTGCTTCTACTGGCCGACCGTGGGCGCGCAGGTCCGGGTCGAAGGGGCAGTCGAACGCGTCACCCCGGCCGAGTCGGAGGAGTACTTCGCGACGCGGCCGCGCGAGAGCCAGCTCGGGGCCTGGGCCTCGCGGCAGAGCCGGTCCCTCGCCTC
>QHVP01000630.1 GCA_003222295.1 Acidobacteriota bacterium
CTGCTCGAAGCACCGCGCGAGCGTGCGCTCGTGCACCGGCTCCGTGCGCCCGGCCCAGCAGCCGATGAGCCCGTAGGGAGCGGGCAGCCGCTGGAAGAAGGCGCGGCGGGCGGACCAGGGAAGGCGATCGAGGGCCAGCCGCGCCGCGCGCAGCTTGAGCCGGTCGCGGTCGTCGAAGTCGTCCTCGTTCCTGGCCAGGAACGCGAGCTCCGGCGGATACATCCGGTTGTTGAGGACGGTCTCGACGTGGAAGACGTTGAGCGCCGCGTCCACGAGGCGGCCCATGCGCTCGCATTTCCGGCTCAGCGCGGAGCGGGCGGGGTCCATGTAGCCGTCGGAGTCGAGGATCGTCTGTGGCTCGTGGTGCGGCCGCAGGCTCTCGTAGTCGCACAGGCCGACCGTGACCGACTTGTGGCCGCCGTCCATGGGCACGAGGTTGATGTTCAGGTAGATGAGCAGATCGCTCTCGCCGGCGCGGCGGCTCAGGCGCAGGCGCTCGCCATGGGCAGTGGTGCCGACGGTCACGAGCCCCTGCGGGTCCTCGGCGTCGTGGCAGTAGTACCGGTCGGGGTAGAACTCGCGATGGATGTCGTCGCCCACGGCCCGCCGCATCTCGCTTTCCGTCATCTTGCGGTGCAGCGAGTTCGCCACCAGGAGGTGGATGTCGTCCACCCCGGCCCCGGCCAGGATCGGCAGCAGCACCTCGAGGGCGGTCTGGCGCACGTCCGGCCTCTCCATGGGCGGGAGAGGCAGGCTGATGTCGTCCATCGCGATCGTCACCCGCATGCCCGGCCGGAGCTGCGCGGGGAGCGGGTCACAGCCGAGCGGATTCTCGATGGCCTCGCGGATGGCCTCGTGCGCGTCGGGCACGGGCGCGATGGCGGGGCGCGGATAGACCACGCGGGCGCCGACGGGCAGCCGCGCCTCGAGCAGGCTCTCGCCGCAGTGGAGGACGCGTGGCGCGGAACCTGTGTCGATGAACACCGTGCCCGCGTCGGGACGGCCGCGGAGGCGAACGCTCACCGCCGCCTCACGAGAGCCACAGCACCGGCCAGCCCTGCTCGCGCGCCACGCGCCGCAAGCCGGCATCGGGATTGACGGCGGTCGGCCGGCCCACCACCGACAGCATGGGCAGGTCGCTCAGGCTGTCCGCGTAGGCATAGGAGCTGCCGAGGGAGAGCCCCTCGCGCTCGGCGTAGGCGCGGATCCATCCCGCCTTCGCGGCACCGGCCATCACCGGGGGCACGAGGTGGCCGGTGGCGCGGCCATCGGCGAGGTCGAGACGGTTCGCCCCGCAATCGTCGAACCCGAGCTCGCGGACGAGCGGCGCCACCGCCAGATCGAAGGCCCCCGTGACGAGCACCTGACGCAGTCCCTGTGCGCGCGACCTTCGAATCAGCTCGGCCGCCTCCGGCCGCAGCGCCGGCTCGAGGACCTGCTCCCACAGCTCCTCGGCCAGCAGGCGCAGGCGATCCGCGGTCAGGCCGCGGAAGAACCGGAAGAAGACCTCGTTGAAGGCCTGGCGGCTGACCCGCTCCGCGGCGAAGAACAGGGGGATCCCGGCGACGGAGACGGCCGTCCGCTGGAGGCTCTTCAGGAGCCCGCGATCGTTCCGCGCGTAGAAGAGGAGGACGTGGACGAGGTTCGTCCGCACCAGCGTGCCGTCGAGGTCGTAGAAGGCGGCTCCGGGGCCCACGGCGCGGATCATAAGCGGTCGGCGGGGTCAGCGGCGCGCGAACAAGGCGATGGGCAGGCCGACGAGCAGCGCGTGGCCGAACATCGCCGCGGGGTCGAACGGCGTCCGCCGCGTGACCGCGGAAAGCGGCAGCACCACGTACTTCATGAAGAAGTACACGGCGACCCCGAACGCCAGCCCGCACGGCACCGGCCGCCGCGCCAGGACCGGCAGCGCCCGGCTGGCCCCGACGTAGACGGCGGCCGCGGTCGTGGCGATGAAGAAGTGCAGGAACAGGCCCAGGGCGGCGGTGGCGAGGCCGCCGGAATAGGCGTCGCGGCCGAGCAGCCCGGCCGCGATCGACCGGTAGACGACGGGCAGGGGCACACGATAGAGGACGAGGGCGAGGAGCCGCGGACAGACCGCCCCAGGCGATCGCGCGCCACGGGCCGGCGCGGGCCGTCTCCATCACAGGGTAACCACCTTCCCCGTCTTTTCGTCGAAGCGCACGCGCGTTCCCCGGCCCAGGGCGGCGTTGGCAATGTGGGCGGCCCGAGCGGCCAGGTGGCCCACGCGCACGGGCGCGTTCGGGGCCTTGCGGCTGCGAATGCAATCGAGCCAGTTGCGGAGGTGGTTGACGGAGCCGTCGCCCAGCGACCGGACCTGTATCTCGGGCTCCGGCGTGAAGCGCGAGCTCCCCTTCTTGCTGTCTTCACTGAAGAAGGCCAGGCGCTCGCGGTCGATCTTGAGCGTGCCCCGGTCCCCCCGCAGCTCGAGGCCGCCGTCGTCGATGCTGCTGCCGTAGGTCCCCGTGTGCGTGACCATGAAGTCCCGCGGGTATTCGAGGGTGGCCGTCACCGCGTCCGGCCATTCCCACGTCTTCATCAAATAGTTGCGCCCGGTGCTCACCGCGCTCAGGGGCGTGTCCACTCCCATGTACCAATGGACCACGTCGATCCAGTGGGTCAGGAGGTCGGTCAGCACGCCGCCTCCGAAGTCCTTGAAGTGCCGCCAGCGGAGGAAGCGCTCCGCGTCGAAGGGCTGATCCCGCGCCGAGCCGAGCCAGCGCTTCCAATCGAGCTTGGCGACGTCGATCGGGGGGAGGGGCTGGGTGCTCCGGAGCTGGTACCAGTACGTGTTCACGAACGTCACCTGTCCGAGCCGGCCCGAATCGACGATCTCCTTGCCGAGGATCCAGTGGTCCCAGCTCCGCTGCTGGGTGCCGGTCTGTACCACCTGTTTCGAGGCCTCGACGGCGGTGACCATGGCCATGCCCTCCTCGATGGAGTGCGCGATGGGCTTCTCGACGTAGACGTCCTTGCCGGCGGCCACCGCCTCGAGCGTCATCGTCTTGTGCCAGTGGTCGGGAGCGCCGATGAGGACGGCGTGCACGTCCTTGTCGTCGAGCAGGCGCCGGTAATCGAGGACCTTCGCCGGGCTCGCGCCGACGATCTCCGCCGCCTCCAGCATCCGGGGCTCGTAGACGTCGGAGACGGCGACCAGCTCCTGGCCCGGCAGCTCCTTGAGCTGCCTCATCAGGCCGCGTGCGCGGCCGCCGGTGCCGATCACGCCGATGCGGATGCGGTCGCTGGCCCCCAGGGCGGAGGCCGGCGACGGCCGCCATCCGGCCAGGAGCGCCGTCGTGGCTCCGAGGGAGGCTCCGAGGAAGCGGCGCCTTCCGGAAGGGTCGCTCTCTTTTTTGGTCATGCTTGAGCTTACACTCGCCCATCAAGATGTGGCCCCCGCGCCTGACCGAGCGCAAGGAATGGAAGTTCTTCGCCGTCCTGCCCAAGGCGGACCCGGCCCTCGCCGTCGCCTGGTAGGCCTCCCTCGTGCTGCGAGGGATCCTGCCCGCGGCCTTCGCGATCGCGATGGGCGTGCTCGTCGGCGCCGTGCAGCGTGGCGATCCCCTGGCCGGCCCGCTCGCGCTCGCGGGCGCGATCTTCGTGCTGCTTCAGGTGCTCAGCCCGATTCACCAGGCGGTCGGCGCGAACCTCGGCGACCGCACCGCGGCCTGGCTCTACGACCGGCTCACCGAGGCCTGCGTTCGCCCGCCCGGCATGGGACACCTCGAGGATCCGACGCTCACGAGCGACCTCACCGTCGCGCGCGACTTCGACCTGGGGATGACGGGGCCGCCCCTTTC
>QHVP01000632.1 GCA_003222295.1 Acidobacteriota bacterium
CGACGCCGCGTGGACCCTGCAAGCGGGGCGGCGCCTCTTCAACCACCGACGGGCGGTGGTGTGTCGGGACGCCCAGGACGCGCAGGCGGCGCTGGCCGACCCGGCGCGCCGCGAAGGCGGGCTGCACGACCGTCAGAACGCGGCGTTGGCCTTCATGTTCACGGGCCAGGGCTCGCAGTACGTCGACATGGGCCTTGGGTTGTACGAAGGAGAGCCGGTCTTCCGCGCGGAAGTGGACCGCTGCTGCGAGCTCCTTCGCGGCCCGCTCTCTCTCGACCTCCGAGACGTGCTCTACCCGCGCGGGGGTGACCCCGCGGCGGCGGCGGAGCAGCTCAAGCAGACACGCCTGACCCAGCCCGCGCTCTTCGTGATCGAATACGCGCTGGCGCGGCTGTGGATGTCCTGGGGGCTCGCCCCCATGGCCATGATCGGCCACAGCGTCGGCGAATACGTGGCCGCCCACCTGGCCGGCGTCTTCTCCCTCGCGGACGCGCTCGCGCTGGTGGCGGAGCGGGGCCGCCTCATGCAAGAGGTCGCGCCCGGAGCCATGCTCGCGGTGCCGCTCGCGGAGGCCGCGCTCCGCGCGTATCTCGGCCCCGGCCTCGACCTGGCGGGCGTTAACGCTCCCTCGTCGTCCGTGGTGGCGGGTCCGGTGGAGGCCATCGGCCGCCTGGAGCAAGACCTCGCCGGCCGGGGCATCACGGCTCGGCCTCTTCACACCTCCCACGCATTCCATTCCGCCATGATGGATCCCATCCTGCCCGCGTTCGTGGAGCGCGTGCGGCAGACGGAGCGACACCCGCCGACCGTCCGCTTCGTTTCCAACGTCACCGGCACCTGGATCACCGACGCCGAGGCCATGGATCCCGAATACTGGGCGCGACACCTCCGCGGGACGGTGCGCTTCTCCGACGGCCTCCGGACGCTGCTCGCGCACGAGAGCGAGCCGGTGCTCCTGGAAGTCGGTCCCGGCAACACGCTCGCCTCGCTCGCGCGCCAGCACGCGGCGGGAGAGCGGGCGGGGACGGCGGTTGCGAGCCTGCGCCACCCTCGCGAGGCGCAGCCCGATCGAGCTTTCCTGCTCAGGGCGCTCGGCAAGCTCTGGCTGGCGGGGGTCAATATCGACTGGGCCGCGATGCATGCCGGCGAGCGCCGCCGCCGCGTCGAGGTGCCCTCCTATCCTTTCGAGCGGCAGCGGTACTGGGTCGAACCCAACCGCGAGCGGGAGCTGGTCGACAGCCTCGTGCAGGGCTTCTCCCCGAGGCGGCGCGAGTTGCAGGACTGGTTCTACCAGCCTTCCTGGCGGCGATTCATGGACCCCGACCTCCTGTTCCCACCCTCCTTCCCCAAGGAGGGAGCATGGCTGCTCTTCCTGGACGAGACCGGCCTTGGCTCCGTCCTTGCCGAGCAGCTCACCGCAGCGGGTCAGAGGGTGGCGACGGTCCAGCCGGGCCCGGCCTTCAAGGTCGCGGGAAAGGACCAGTTCGAGATCGACCCTCGCGGCCGGGGCGATTACGTTGCGCTGCTGAAGGCCTTGCGGGACGGCGGACGGAAGCCGGGCTTCATCGTTCATCTCTGGGGCCTGACGCCGGAGAGCGCCGACCCTTGGCCCCAGCGCTTCGACGAGTCCCAGGCGCTGGGCTTCTACAGCCTCCTGTTCCTGGCCCAGGCGCTGAGCCGGGAAGACGTCAAGCAGCCCGTGCAACTCGCCGTCGTCACGAACCACATGCAGGACGTGATGGGGGGCGAGCTGACCTGCCCCGAAAAAGCCACCGTCCTCGGTCCCTGCCGGGTCATTCCCGAAGAGCTGACGAGCGTCGCGTGCCACAGCTTCGATATCGAGCTGTCCGCGCCCGGGTCCCCGGAGGCGGCGCTCGTCTCCAGCCGGATCGTCGCCGAGCTCGTCGCCGGCCGGCTCGAACCGATGGTGGCCTACCGTGGCTCCCACCGGTGGGTCCAGTCCGCGGAGCCGACGCCGCTGCCCCCGGCAAACGGCGGCGGCCTCCTGCGCGATCGCGGGGTCTATCTCGTCACCGGTGGTCTCGGCGGGATTGGCCTCGTCTTTTCCCGGCACCTCGCGGAAACGAGGAACGCGCGGCTCGTGCTCACCGGGCGCTCCTCGGTGCCCCCGCGCGAGGAGTGGGAGGGCTGGCTCGCCGCGCGCGGCGAGAAGGACGCGACCAGCCAGCGCATCCTCCAGATCCGCAGCCTCGAGTCGGCCGGGGGCGAGGTCCTCTATTGCGTCGCCGACGTGGCCCGCCTCGAGGACATGCAAGGCGTGGTCGCGCAGGCCCGGGCGCGCTTCGGGTCCATCCAGGGCCTGATCCACTCGGCCGGCGTCGCCGGAGGCGGGATCATCCAGCTCAAGGATCCCGACGTCGCGGCCCGGGTCATGGCCCCGAAGGTCCAGGGCACGATCGTGCTGGACGAAGTGCTGAAAGAAGAGCCGCTCGACTTCCGGGTCCTGTGCTCGTCCACCGCGGCCTTGATCGGCGGCTTCGGCCAGGTCGACTACTGCGCGGCCAACGCCTTCCTGGACGCCTACGCCCACTCCGCGCGCGGAGCCGCCGGGCCACCCACGTTCTCCGTGAACTGGGACACCTGGCGCGAGGTCGGGATGGCGGTGAACACGCCGGTGTCCGGCTCCCTCCAGATGGCGCGCGACTTCAACTTGAAGGTGGGGATCAGCCCCGCCGAGGGAGTCGACGCGCTCTCTCGCATCCTCGCCGCGGGGCTGCCGCAGCTCGCCGTCTTCACCATGGACATGCGCCCGCTGATCTGGCAGGCGCAGACGCGGAGGACGGCCGTGAAGCCCGACGCCGCCGGCGCCGCCAGCGCGGTGGAAGACCAGGCGGCCGCCGTCGGCGAGGGGCTGGCCAACGACCTCGAGCGCACCGTCGCGGTGAGCTGGGAGCGGATCCTCGGTCGAAAGTCGATCGGCGTGAACGACAACTTCTTCGAGCTGGGTGGCGATTCTCTCACCGCCTTGCAGGTCATCGGCCTCCTCAAGGCACGTCTGCAACGGGAGATTCCCATCGTCATGTTCTACGAGGCCCCGACCGTTGGTCTCCTGGCCCGGGCCCTTGGCGAGAAACCCGAAGACAAACCCGTGGCTCTCGATGAAGTGGAGCAGCGGGCCGGGACCCGTTTGGAACTGATGCAGCGTCGCCGCCGGGGTCGCGAAGTCGAGCCCGCCCTAGATCCCTCCAGGTGAAGAGGATGCCCGCAGAAGAGAAGGACGACCACCTCAACGACGTCGCCATCATCGGGATGGACGTGCGCGTCCCGGGAGCGGCGACCCTCGACCGCTACTGGGAAAACGTGCGCAGCGGGGTGGAGTCGATCACCTTCTTCGATCCCGAGCCCGCGGTCGTCCAGAACGGGGTCGCTCACGTCAAGGCCGCCCCGCTCCTCGATGACATCGATCTGTTCGACGCGGGGTTCTTCGGCTTCAACCCTCGCGAGGCGGAGGGGATGGATCCGCAGATTCGCCTCTTCCTCGACTGCGCCTGGACGGCCCTGGAAGGGGCAGGCTACGACGCCACCCAGTACCCGGGGCGCATCGGCGTGTTCGCCGGCTCGGCGATGAGCACGTACTTCACGATGAACCTGCTGCACAACCCCGAGGCCATGCGCGCCGCGGGCCCGGGCATGTCCTCCCTCGGCGTGTTCAACGACCGCGACGCCCTGGCCACCATCGTCGCCTACAAGTTCGACCTCACGGGGCCGGCCGTGACCGTCCAGACATTCTGCTCGACCTCGCTCGTGGCCGTCCATCTCGGCTGCCAGAGCCTGCTCAACGGTGAGAGCGACATGGCCCTGGCCGGCGCGTCGTCGATCAATGTCGGGCTCAAGGGCGGCTATCTCTTCCAGGAGGGAGGGATCTTCTCTCCGGACGGGCACTGCCGGACCTTCGATGCGAAGGCGGCCGGCACCGTCTTCGGCAACGGGGTGGGGCTGGTCGTGCTCAAGCGCCTCGCCGACGCCCTCGCCGACGGAGACACCGTACACGCCGTCATCCGCGGCAGCGCCATCAACAACGACGGAGCGCAGAAGGCGGGATACACCGCGCCCAGCGTGGGAGGCCAGGCCAAGGCCATCGCGGAGGCGATGGCGGTGGCGCAGGTGAGCCCGGACACGATCAGCTACGTCGAAGCGCACGGCACCGCGACCGCTCTCGGCGATCCGATCGAGATCGAGGCCCTCACCCGGGCCTTTCGCGCCGGCACGGCCCGCCAGGGCTACTGTGCGATCGGGTCCGTGAAAGCGAACTTCGGGCACCTCGACCGCGCGTCGGGTATCGCGGCCCTCGTCAAGACCGC
Source organism: Acidobacteriota bacterium (assembly GCA_003222295.1). Classification (GTDB taxonomy): domain Bacteria; phylum Acidobacteriota; class Vicinamibacteria; order Fen-336; family Fen-336; genus AA29. The sequence continues at coordinate 4,323 of QHVP01000632.1, forward strand.
GCTCATGATGAAACACCGCGAGCTCCCACCCCTCGTTCACTTCGACGGGCCGAACCCCAAGATCGACTTCGAGAACAGCCCGTTCTACGTGAATACGCGCCTCGCGGACTGGCGCAGTGACGGCTCGCCTCGACGGGCCGGGGTCAGCTCTCTCGGCGTGGGCGGCACCAATGCGCACGTCATCCTCGAGGAAGCGCCGCCCGCGGCGCCGTCCGGGCCGACGCGATCCGCGCAGCTGCTGGTGCTGTCGGCCAAGACCCAAGCCGCCCTCGATGCCGCCACCCTCCACCTCGTCCAGCACCTGAGGACACAGGCGGGGCAGAGCCTGGGGGACGTGGCCTACACCCTCCTCGGTGGCCGCCGCCGGTTCGAGCACCGGAGAGTGGTGGTCGCGGAGACGGGGGCGGGGGCGGCGGACGCGCTGGAGGCCCTCGACGCCAAGCGGGTCTTCACCGCCGATTCGCGCGCGACCGAGCGGCGGGCGGTGTTCATGTTCCCGGGCCAGGGGGCCCAATACGTCGACATGGGCCGGGGCCTCTACGAGAAAGAGGCCGTGTTCCGCAAGCACCTCGACGAGTGCGCGGACGGCCTCACCGCGCACCTGGGCTTCGATCTCCGCAGCGTGCTCTTCCCCTCTCCCGAGCGCGCGGCCGAGGCCGCGGAGCGCCTGAGCCAGACCGCCGTCACGCAGCCGGCGCTCTTTGCCGTGGAGTACGCCCTCGCCCGCCTCTGGATGAGCTGGGGAGTGAAGCCCCAGGCCATGATCGGCCACAGCATCGGTGAATACGTGGCCGCCCATCTCGCGGGAGTGATGTCGCTCGCGGACGCCCTGGCCCTGGTGGCCGAGCGGGGCCGCCTCATGCAGTCGATGCCTCCGGGCTCGATGCTGGCCGTCCACGCGGCGGCATCCGAGCTCGGGAGCCTCGCGGAAGGGACGGCGCTGGCCGCGGTGAACGGCCCGTCGTTCTGTGTCGTGTCGGGACCGACGCCGGCGATCGAAGCCCTGGAACAGGATCTCCAGCGGCGCAACCTGTCCGCCACTCGCCTGCACACGTCGCACGCCTTCCATTCCGCGATGATGGACCCCATCCTCGTGCCCTTCCGCGAGCGGCTGCGGGCGGTGAAGCTCCACGCCCCGCGCCTCCCGTTCGTCTCCAACCTGAGTGGAACCTGGATCACCGATCAGGAGGCCAGCGACCCGGAATACTGGGTGCGTCATCTGCGCGAGACCGTGCGTTTCGCCGACGGGATGCAGACCGTCTGGTCCGAGCCGGAACGCGTCCTGCTCGAAGTCGGGCCGGGCAATACGCTGGGCACGTTCGCCCGGCAGCAGGCGCCGCGGGGCGGCCAGCCCGTCATCGCCGGCTCGCTGCGCCACCCGCGGGAAGAGACGGCGGATCTCGCATTCCTGCTCGTCTCCCTGGGCCGGCTCTGGCTAGCGGGCGTGCGGGTCGAGACCGCCGGGCTCTTCGCGGGGGAGTCCCGCCGCCGGGCGCCCCTGCCGACCTATCCCTTCGAGCGTCAGCGCTACTGGATCGATGCCGATCCGCGGGCGTTCGCCCAGTCCGTCGCGGCCAAGAAGGACCCGAGCGCGTGGTTCTCCGTGCCGAGCTGGAGCTCGGCGCTTCCTCCAGAGCCGGTGGAAGGCGGCAACGGGACGGCGACGGGGCATCGCTGGCTCTGGTTCGCGGACGAGGCCGGCTTCGGTGAGCGCGTCATCGGCCGCTTGCGCGAGCAAGGCGACGTCGTGGTGACGGTGCGGCCCTCGATGGGCTTCTCCGGCAATGCCCGCACCGGTTTCACGATCGACCCCTGTGCGCCGGGCGACTACGAGAAAGTCCTGGAAGCGATGGGCGAGGAGGGGCGCGGCGTGGACCGGCTCGTGCATGGGTGCGCCGTGGGTCCCGAGCGCCAGGGCGACCTCACGGCCGAAGCGGTCGCGCAGGCCCACGACCGGGGTTTCTACAGCCTGCTGTACCTGGCCCAGGCTCTGGCCGCCAGCGGCTGGAGGCAGCCTCTCCAGATCAAGGTTCTGACCAGCCAGATGCACGGGGTCCTGCGGGGCGACGCGCCGCACCCGGAGAAGTCGACGCTGCTCAGCCTGGTCAAGGTCATTCCCCAGGAACTGCAGACCATCACCTGCTCGGCGGTGGACGTCGAGGCTCCGGACGCGGCGACGTGGAGCGAGACGGAGGCCGTGGACGCCCTCCTCGCGGAGCTCCGCTCGTCGGCGCCGGGGACCGTCGTCGCCCTGCGCCGACAACAGCGCTTCGTCCAGGGCTACGAGCCGGTCCCCCTGGCCGCTCCGGAAAGCCGGCCGCGGCGGGTGCGTGAAGGAGGCGTGTACCTCATCACCGGCGGGCTCGGCGGCGTCACCTTCGTCCTCGGAGCCGCCCTCGCCCACGCGGCCAAGGCGAAGCTCGTGCTCACCGGCCGCGCGCGCCTGCCCGAGCGTGCGGAGTGGGAGGCGTGGCGACAGACCCGCGGGGACGCGGACCCGGTGACCCAGCGGATCCTTCGCATCGTGGCCCTGGAGGCCATGGGCGCCGAGGTCCTGACCGTCAACGCTGACGTCGGAGACGTGGACCAGATGCGGGAGGCGTTTCGACAGGCGGAGGCGCGCTTCGGGGCCGTTCACGGCGTCATCCACGGGGCGGGCATCGTGGGCGGCAACACGTTCCGGCCCATCGAAGAGATCGGACGCGGCGAGTGCGAGGAGCAGTTCCATCCGAAGGTGGCGGGCCTCATCGCGCTCGACCGGGCGATGGAGGGTCGCGACCTCGACTTCTGCCTTCTCACCTCGTCGCTGTCGAGCGTGCTCGGCGGTTATGCGTACGCCGCGTACGCGGCGGCGAACATCTTCATGGACGCCTACGCGCAGGCGCGGAACCTCCAGCCCGGCTCGCGCTGGCTCAGCGTGAACTGGGACGAGTGGCGGCTCGTCGAGCGTCCCGATGAGAGTGGGCGCGGGTCCGGCCTCGCCCAGTTCGCGATGAGCGCCCTCGAAGGCGCGGGTGCTTTCCGCCGGGTGCTCCAGCTGAGTGGCGTCTCCCAGGTCGTCGTCTCGACCGGCGATCTCCAGGCGCGCATCGACCAGTGGATCCGGCTGGAGGCGCTGCGGGGAGCGGCCACGGGGAAGGCGGATGCGCCGAGCCACCCGCGGCCCCAGCTCCAG
>QHVP01000633.1 GCA_003222295.1 Acidobacteriota bacterium
TCCTCCGCATCGCGGGGGAGATCCGCGTGCTGGTGGCGGCGGGCAAGCCCGTCTGCGACCTCACCGTCGGCGATTTCAGCCCGCGGCAATTCCCCATCCCGGCCGCGCTCAGGGACGGCATCGTGGCCGCGCTCGAGCGCGGCGAGACGAACTACCCGCCTTCCAACGGGCTCGGCGAGCTGCGGGAGGCGGTCCGCCGCTTCTACGCCCGCGAGCTGGGGCTCGAGTACCCGGTCGCCTCCATCGTGATCACGGGCGGCTCGCGCCCCGTCATCGACGCGACGTATCGGACACTGGTGGACCCCGGCGACCGCGTCGTCTACCCGGTGCCGAGCTGGAACAACAACCACTACGTCCATCTCACCGGTGGCGTCGCGGTGCCGATTCCCTGCGGGCCCGCGGAGCGCTTCCTGCCCCGGCCGGAAGACGTGCGCCCACTGCTGGCGGGAGCGCGGCTCCTCGCCCTCAACTCGCCGCTCAACCCGACGGGCACCGCCTTCAGCGCGGATGCCCTCGAGCGCATCGGCGATCTCGTCCTCGCCGAGAATGCGCGTCGCGTCCCGCGCGGCGAGCGTCCGCTCTACGTGATGTACGACCAGGTCTACTGGACGCTCTGCTTCGGCGGTACCACTCACGTGACGCCCGTGGGCCTTCGTCCGGAGCTGGCGCACTACACCGTGTTCGTGGACGGGATCAGCAAGGCGTTCGCCGCGACCGGGGTGCGCGTGGGATGGGCGGTCGGCCCCGTGGACGTCATCTCCCGCATGTCCGCCCTCCTCGGTCACATCGGCGCCTGGGCGCCGCGCGCGGAGCAGGTCGCGACCGCGAAGCTGCTCGACGATCCCGCGGCCATCCGTGCCTTCCACGCCCGCTTCATCCACGCCGTGCAGGCGCGGCTCGACCGCCTGCACCGCGGACTGCAGGCGCTGCGGACGGAAGGCTTCGCCGTGGACAGCACGGCTCCGATGGGCGCGATCTACCTGGCCGCCCGCATCCACCCGTTCGGCCGCCGCACTCCCGCCGGCCACGAGCTCCGCACGAACGAGGACGTGCGCCAATACGTGCTCGACCGCGCGGGCCTGGCCGGCGTGCCCTTCCAGGCCTTCGGCTTTACGGAAGAAGACGGCTGGTTCCGCCTCAGCGTGGGCGCGGTGTCCGAGGAAGACATCGAGGCCGTGCTGCCCCGCTTGCGCGAAGCGCTATCTGTGTTGGCCTGATTCCTTTGTCTCTTTCGGCAACCTGATTCTCCTCGGAAACACCTATTCCTGCGGAGAGGGCGCTGAGCAACTGGTCGCGCCAAGGTTCGACGAGCATGCTATGCAGCGGTTGAACGTGACGCCGTAGTTGAAAGCCCCCGCCGGCACTTCGCCGAGCCCGGTCACAACCGTCAATACGGCGGTCAGCTCACAGAAGATTGAGCCGTTGCACGGGCTGCTGGCGTTGCAGCAGCCGGAGCCGCTGCTGTACAGCGGGCTGTTGAGAACCGTGACGGTCTGGTTGGGCCCTACAACCGTAGCCCCAGGGTTGAAGGTGAAGGGCTGCGTGGCGCTGCACCCGCCCGAGACGACTCGGTTCTCGTGTCGCACGCCGGTTACGGCGACGCTGGAGTTACCGCGGTTCGTCAGAGTGACGACGACATTTACGGTCTGGGTGCACACGATGTTCGTGGTGCGCTGTGGCGAGGTGACGCTCGCCGAGAGCTGGCTGAGCGTGGTTCCCGCAGGCAGGGTCGTTGCCGGCGTCGGTGCGGGGGACTTACCGCCGCCGGCCGCGGCCGCCACGGCGATGCCGGCCGCCGCCGCGCCTACGCCGATCACGATCGGCACGGTCTTCGACTTGCCCTTGGTGGCGGTGGTCGTCGTGGTTGGCGCAGTGGTCGTCGTTGGGTTGGGCGTGGGCGAGGGTTCCGGTTCCGTCGTCATCTTCGCCTTGGCCTCGCGTGCCGCGTCCTCGAAGAACTGGATGACCTTGGGCGGCAACTGCTTGGGATCCAGGCGGAGGTCCTTGTCCGTCTGCAGAGCCTCGAGGAACTTGGCCTTCGCCGCCTGCTCCTGGCTCAACTCGAGATAGGCGATGGCGAGATAGGTGTACGCGCGGGCGAGTTCTTTGGGCCGCTTCCCTTCCGACGCCAGCATCCGCGCGGCGGCGTCCAGCGTGATCACAGCGTCCTCGAACTCACCGCCTTCGACCTGGCGGATCCCCTTCTCGAGGTCACCTCGCTCCTGCGTCGCGGACGGGACTGGGGCCGAAACGAGAGACAACGCGACGATCACCGCGATCGCAACCTTCACACGAACCTCCTCTTGGTGGTGAGCCATGGTCACTTCCTGAACGCCTCCCACGTGAGGTTCACCTCGAGCCGGCCGGTCTCACCTGACCGTACGGTCACTTGGCGTCGGAACGGCTTGTAGTCCGGGTGCGTGAAGATGACGGTGTGAGGACCGGCGGCCAGCTTGAGCGGGCGAAATGGCGTGGTGCCGACAGGAGAGCCGTCGACGCTGACCTCGGCCCAGGGCCGCGCGACAATCTGGAGGAGCCCGGTCGCTTCCACCACGGGCGCCGGTGTCGCGGCCGGCGGGCTGGTGGCGGCGGGATGGGCTCCGTCCTCGTGGGGTAGCAACGTTGGCCGCGGCGGAACGGTGGGAGCGGGTACCGACGACGGCATGCGCGTCGTCCTCGCTTCCTGCGGCGTGTGATCGCGCGCGCGCGTCGGCGAGATGGCCTCGACCGCGGGAGCACGCGGGCGCCCGACTCCATCCGCGTCCATCTCTGGTGTGGCCACGCGCTCCCGTGGCGACGACGGTGGCCGGCCGCCCACTTTCGCGGAATCGGCGGTGAGATCGGACGAGAGCGAGGATGCGGAAGTGGACGGGGGCGACACCGTGGGGGGTAGGGGCGTCGGCCCGACGTTGCCCTTGGGCGAGGACTCCCAGAGCCGTGAGATCCCGCCCGCTGTCAGAAGGCCGGCCACGACGATTGCGGCCGCAGCCAGCGTGTAGCGGCGAACGTTCGAGGGCGTCGAGGCATCTGGGTGGTGTGTGTCCGCCACCGGCCGGCTCGCGGATGCCGGAATGGGTGGTGGTGTGGCCCATCGTGGAATGGGCGCCGCGGCCGGGCGGGGCAGGGGAGGCGGCATCAGCGTCGTCGCGGAGCGTGGGATCACCAACGGTACCCCCGCCCGTGCAAGCATGTCGCCCGGAGTCTCGATCGTCGACGTGGGCGCGCTGCGCTCGCGAACGGCCGCCGCGGCCCCGGTGTTGGACATCGTGGGCGGTGGCACGAACGTGGGCGCGCGCGCGGCCGTCTCCGCGTCCGCGAAGACCGGCGCTTCATCTGTGATGGTGGCCACGATCGGGTCAGCCGATTCGTCGAGCGCCGACTGCCGGGCGAGATCGAGGTCCTCGATGAGATCGGCGACGATCGCGTAGCGATCGCCGACGTCCTTCGCCGGGGCCTTTTCGAGGACGGCGGAGAGGCTGCGGGGCAGCCGCGGATCGCCCACCGGCGGCGGATCCTGGATCTGCTTGAACAACGTGGCCACCGGCGTGTCGCCGTGGAACGGCACGTCGCCGGTGAAGATCTCGAACATCACGATGCCGAGCGCGTAGATGTCCGTGCGGGGGTCGAGGGGCTCTCCGCGCGCCCGCTCGGGGCTCATGTACTCGGGCGTGC
>QHVP01000634.1 GCA_003222295.1 Acidobacteriota bacterium
TCTCCGAGAGCAAGGCCCCGGTCTACGTCGTCCACTTCACGCAGAAGGACGCCGCGGACAGCGCGCAAGACTTCACGAGCCTGAGCCTCTGCACGCGCGAGGAGAAGAACGCGGTGGCGGAAGCGATCAAGGGCTTCCGCTTCACCAGCCCGCACGGCCCCGACGTGCGCAAGTGGCTCAAGCAGGGCATCGGCGTGCACCACGCGGGCATGCTGCCGAAGTACCGCGTGCTCGTCGAGCAGCTCGCCCAGCGCGGGCTGCTCAAGGTGATCTGCGGCACGGACACCCTGGGCGTCGGCATCAACGTCCCCATCCGGACGGTGCTGTTCACGCGCCTGTGCAAGTTCGACGGGCAGAAGACGGCCGTCCTCTCCGCGCGCGACTTCCACCAGATCGCGGGCCGGGCCGGGCGCAAGGGCTTCGACGACCTCGGCTTCGTGGTGGCGCAGGCGCCCGAGCACTTCATCGAGAACCTGAAGCTCGACGAGAAGGCCAAGGACGGCAAGAAGGTCGTGAAGCGCAAGCCGCCCGAGCACAACTTCGCGAACTGGGACCTGCAGACCTTCAAGCGGCTCATGGCCGCGCCGCCGGAGCGGCTGACCTCGCGCTTCGAGGTCTCGCACGGGATGCTCCTGAACGTGCTCTCGCGCCGGAGCGACGGCTGCCGCGCCATGCAGGCGCTCATCCGCGACAGCCACGAGACGGACCGCGCCAAGAAGGCGCACTTCCGCCGGGCCTGGCAGCTCTTCCGGGCCCTGGTCGAGCGCGGCATCGTCGAGATCACGCCGCGGACGGAGGAGGGCTCTCGCGTCCGCGTCAACGTGGACCTGCAGGAAGACTTCTCGATGGACCACGCGCTCTCGCTCTACCTGTTCGAGACGATCCCGCTTCTCGCGGTGGAGTCGGAGACGACGCACGCCCTCGACCTGCTCACCCTCGTCGAGAGCATCCTCGAGAACCCGGAGCTGATCCTGCGCCGCCAGCTCGACAAGCTGAAAGACAAGAAGGTCGCGGAGATGAAGGCGGAGGGACTCGACTACGATCACCGCATGGCCGAGCTCGAGAAGATGGAGTACCCCAAGCCGCTGCGCGACTTCATCTACATGACGTTCAACGCCTTCGCCGGCCGCCACCCGTGGGTGGGGGAAGAGGCCATCCGGCCCAAGTCCATCGCGCGCGAGATGTTCGAGGGGTTCCGGTCTTTCTCCGACTACGTGCAGGAGTACGACCTCGAACGCGCCGAGGGCCTGCTGCTCCGGCATCTCAACAGCACGTACAAGGTCTTGAGCCAGAACGTCCCCGACCCCGTGAAGACGGACGCCATCCGCGAGATGGAGCTGTACCTCCGCGACATGCTGCGCCAGGTGGACTCGAGCCTGCTCGAGGAGTGGAAGCGGATGCGCGATCCCTCCTATCGGCCCCTGGGGACGGCGGGTACGGACCTGCGGCCGCCGCGCCCGGAAGAGCCGGCCGACGTGACGCGGGACACCAAGGCCTTCACCGCCGCCATCCGGACGCGGGTGTTCGCGTTCCTGCGCGCCTGGTCGACCGGACAGGACGACGCCGCGCTTTCCCTCCTCGACTCATCCGCGGACGGGAGTGGCGAGCCGTGGACAGCCGCGCGGCTGCGCGCGGCGCGCGAAACCCATCGCGGCGAGCACGGCGCGCTCCGCCTCGACCCCGAGGCCCGCAACCTCCGCCACACCGATGTCGCGGCCTCCGGGGACGGGGCGTCGTGGCGCGTGCAGCAGATGCTGGTGGACGCGGCCGGCCTCAGCGATTGGGTCGCGGAGCTCGCGGTGGACCTCGTGGCCTCGCGCGTTTCCGGCGAGCCGGTGGTGCAGCTCGTGCGCCTGGGCGCCCTGGTCGAGTCCTAGGCCACGTTGATCTGGTGAAAACCTCGCGTCCGGATCCCGTTCGCCCGGTGTCTCGCATCACGAGCCTGGTGGCCCAAGCGGCCGCGACGTGCTCGAGGCGCCATCGCAGTCGAGCCTGAAGTTCGTGGCCGCTGACGCGACAGCCTCAACAGTGCCGCGGGCCTCCGGGAAGCTGCGCGGGCCGAAGACCAGTTCGGCCTCGTATTGGTTGTGACGGCGACAACGGAGCGAGATGTTCTCGACGGTGGCCAATCCTCCCAGGGCGTAGGGCACGATGTGATGGAACTCCAGGAAGGTGCGCTCCGCGCATCGATGTCCCCCC
>QHVP01000635.1 GCA_003222295.1 Acidobacteriota bacterium
AAGGCCGAGAGGACCTTCGGGGGCCGCAAGCATGCGCCGCTCCCCGACGCCGAGCGGCGGCGCATCCAGGCGCAGCTCCTGCCCTGGCTGCGCGGACGGCTCTCCGCGGCTCGGCGCGTGGTCGGCACCGTGCAGGACGACGAGAGGATGCTGCGCTTCGTGGGGAGCCACGACGGCTCGCGCCTGGCCGCGCTGGGCACGTCGTGCCCGGACCACTTCCTGCGGACCAAGATCCGACCCCTGTTCGCGGACTGGGATCCCGCAAGCGGAGACATCGAAGCGCTGAAGGCCGCGCTGGCCCGTGGGCTCGACCAGTACCGGAAGGACTACCAGGCCTACTACGCGCGCTGCCGCCGCCCCGACTCGCCGGGCATGCGCGACCCCAGCCCCACCGTCGTCCTCGTGCCCGGCCTCGGCATGTTCGCGTTCGGGAAGAACAAGAGCGAGTCGCGCGTGACCGCCGAGTTCTACAACTGCGCGATCGAGGTCATGCGCGGGGCGGAGGCCATCGACCGCTACCAGGCCATGGACGAGCAGGAAGCCTTCGACATCGAGTATTGGCCGCTCGAGGAGGCGAAGCTGCGGCGCATGCCCCCGGAGAAGGAGCTGGACCGCCAGGTCATCGTGGTGGTCGGCGCGGGCGCGGGCATCGGCAAGGCCACCGCGCACCGCCTGGTGCGAGAGGGCGCGCACCTCGTCTGCGTCGACCGGGACGAGGCGGCGGCCACGGCGACGGCCCGGGAGATCGTGGACCGCTACGGGCCGGGAATCGGCGTGGGCGGATCGGGGATCAGCAATTGCGGTCCCGCCATCGGCCTCGGCTGCGACATCACCGACCGCGCGAGCGTGACCCGGCTATTCGACGACGCCGCCCTCGCCTACGGCGGAGTGGATGCGGTGGTGGTGACGGCCGGCGTGTTCGTGGCCCCGGATACGAGCGGGCGCATCGACGACGGCCAGTGGGGGCTCACCTTCGGCGTCAACGTCACCGGCGCCTACATCGTGGCCGACGAGGCGCACCGGGTCTTCGAGAAGCAGGGGCTGCCCGCGAGCGTCGTGCTGACCACCAGCGCGAACGCCGTGGTGGCCAAGAAGGGAAGCCTGGCCTACGACACGAGCAAGGCGGCGGCCAACCATCTCGTGCGCGAGCTGGCGGTCGAGATGGCGCCGCTCGTCCGCGTCAATGCCGTGGCGCCGGCCACGGTGGTGAAGGGGAGCACGATGTTCCCGCGCGAGCGCGTGACCGCTTCCCTCGCGAAGTACGCGATCCCGTTCCGCGAGGACGAGACGACGGACGCCCTTCGCGACAAGCTGGCCGGGTTCTACGCGAAGCGGTCGCTGACGCAAACCCTGATCGAGCCCGAGGACCAGGCGGAAGCGATCTTCCTTCTGCTCTCGCGGCGGCTCTCCAAGACCACCGGGCACGTGATCCCGGTCGACGGCGGCCTGCAGGACGGGTTCCTGCGCTGAGGGCGGAGGACGTGATGACGCACTTCGAGATCGGTGACGGGCTCATCGCGGAAGAGAACGCCAAGGGCAAGGCCTGGCTCGACGAGGACTACGAGCACCTCGGCCGCGTGCTGCGCCGCCGCGGGGTGGAGATCGAGGACCTCGTGAAGCGCGCCCAGGCCTTCCGGGTGGCCGTCCCTTCCTGGGGTCTCGGCACCGGCGGTACCCGGTTCGCGCGCTTCCCCGGCCCGGGCGAGCCCCGCGACGTCTTCGAGAAGCTGGAGGACTGCGGCACCGTCTTCAAGCTCGTCCGCTCCACGCCCGCGGTGTCGCTGCACATCCCGTGGGACAAGCCGGAGAGCGCGGCCGCGCTGCGGCGCTTCGCGGAGCAGCGCGGCCTGCACTTCGACGCCATGAACTCGAACACCTTCCAGGACCAGGCCGATCAGAAGCACTCGTACAAGTTCGGCAGCCTCACCTATCCCGACCGGGCCGTGCGCGAGCAGGCCATCGCCCACAACGTGGAATGCATCGAGATCGGCCGCACCCTGGGCTCGAAGGCGCACACGGTGTGGATCGGCGACGGCGGGAACTTCCCCGGCCAGATGCATTTCCGCCGCGCCCTCGACCGCTACCTCGACGGCATGCGCGCGATCTACGCCGCGCTCCCCGACGACTGGCGCGTGTTCATGGAGCACAAGCTCTACGAGCCCGCGTTCTACTCGACCGTCATCAACGACTGGGGCGTCAGCTATCACTGCGCGCGCGAGCTGGGGCCCAAGGCCTTCTGCCTGGTGGACCTCGGCCACCACGCCCCCAACGTGAACATCGAGATGATCGTGGCCCGGCT
>QHVP01000636.1:0-2092 GCA_003222295.1 Acidobacteriota bacterium
CTGATAGACGGCGTGGAGCTTGCGCCCGGCCAGCACGGCCCGGCAGCTGGAGACGAGCTTGAGCCGCTCCGCCGTCTCCCGCGTCTCCACCAGGCGCGCGGCCTCGCGCAGGCCGCGGATCACGTTGCGCGAAGGGCGCGCGCGCGGGTCGTCCGGCACGCACACCGCGCTGCAGTGCACGGCCATCAGCTCGACGATGGTGCGGCCCAGGCGCTGGCTCAGCCGCCGCGTGGCCCCGTCGCGGAGGCGCACCGACTCCCTCTCCAGCCGCAGTTGCGGGTCGCCCCCTCCCGGGGCGACGTCGAAGAGGAGATAGAACCCGTCGCAGCCCGTGAACTGGATGGACAGGAAGGACGAGCGGAGGGGCGAGGTCTCCACGTCCGCCTGCAGGCTTTCCGTCACGCAGCGCAGGACCTGGTCGTAGAGCTCCCACCCGTACACGCTCTCGACGCCGGCGAAGCGTCCGAGCTGCAGGTAGATGACGCCCAGGTTGGCCACGTGCTCGTTGCGCAGGTCCGCCACCGGATAGAGCGGGAGCCCGGTGATCCAGTCGCTGAGGATGCGCTGCAGGCGCAGCCGCTCCAGCTCGTCCACCATGGGGGGAGGAGCGCCCGCCGCCGTCCTTGCTCGCGTCACCTGTCTCGCGCGTATCGCGGTCCTACCGCCACCCAATGGCACCTCCGGTTTCGCGGCCGACCAGCGCGCGCACCTTGGCGCGCAGGTCCCTCGCACGGAACGGCTTGCTGATGAAGTCGGACCCGCCGACCTGCATGGCGGTGATGCGGTCGCGCACGTCCGTGCGGCCGGTGAGGAACAGGACGGGCACGTCGCGCGTCTGCGACTGCCGCTTCAGGATCTCGCACAGCTCCCAGCCGTCGAGGCGGGGCATGGTCACGTCGAGCAGCACCACCGACGGCGGCTGCACCAGGGCCTGGCGCAGCGCGTTCTCCGCGTCGCCGAACCAGGCCACGTCGTAACCCTCGCCGGCCAGCGCGCTGGACACGGCCCCGCGCACGGCGGCGTCGTCGTCGACGAGCAGGACGCATGGACGTGTCACGTGGCCATCTCCGCCGCTACGGGCAGCAGGACGCGCACTTCGGACCCGCGGTCCTCTTCGCTCCAGAGCGAGATGCTGCCGCCCATTGCTTCCACCAGCTCGCGTGACAACGTCAGGCCGAGCCCGCGCCCGCCCGCCCGCAAGGCCTGCGCGCCGCGCCCCCGGTACGACATGTCGAAGGCGTGGGCCCGCTCCTCCGCGCTCATGCCCATGCCGGTGTCGCTGACCACGACGTGGGCGTGGACGGCGTCCGCCCAGAGCCGGATGCGCACGGTGCCGCCGGAGGGCGTGTACTGGAGCGCGTTGTCGAGCACGTTGCGGAACACGCGCTGCAGGGCCACGGGGTCCGCGCGCACCTCGACGCGCGAGGGCTCCGCGGACATCTCGATGCGGACCTTCTGCCCGTGCGTCTCCCGGTAGCGGGTGGACAGCTCGCCCAGCACCTGCACGAGGTCGACCGCGTCCTGGGGACCGGGCGGGCGCCGCTCGCGGGTGCCGGAGCCGTCCACGAGCTGCGCCATGAGGTCGATCTCGGAGGCGAGGTTGCGGAGATGCTCGTCCACGGGCGGCTCGCCCCGCCGCGCGCGCTCCGTGATGAGGTCCGCGTAGACCTTGATCACGCTGATGGGCGAGCGCAGGTCGTGGAGGATCTCCGCGCGGAGATCGCGCTCGTGCGGCGGCGCCGTGGGCACCTCCCGGGCCATCGGCGCGGGGGCGGGCACGGCCGCACGCACCGGCGCCGACGCGGGCGCGCTCACGGGCGCCGCCGCGGGTTCGATCGCAGGGACGGCGCGGCCACGCACGGGCAGCGCCAGCTCCAGCCCGGCCAGCACTCCCACCGGCCACAGCACGCGCGCGAGGGCCGCGGCCGGGGCGTCGATGATCCCCGGCGAGGCCGCCGCCAGCACGAGCAGGCCGAGCACGGTGGCGAGGGCGAGGAAGCGCGAGGCGGCGGCGCCGTGGAAGCGCCGCGCCAGGACGAGATGGGCCGCCGGCACCACGAGCAGGGGACTGCGCACTCCGCCCGTCAGCCAG
>QHVP01000636.1:2115-4696 GCA_003222295.1 Acidobacteriota bacterium
TGACGCGAACCCGGCCAGCGCCGCCCGCACGTCGGCCAAGCTGAGGACGCAGCGCACGGCCAGGGCCGCCACCGCCACCAAGGCCAGCCCCGCGCTCACGCCGCGGTCGAGCGGGCTGGCGGCGATGAAGGCCAGCACCGCGGCCACGAGGACGCCGGTGCCGACCCAGGGCCGCACCACCTCGCTAGGCGTGTCGGACATTCCTAATGGACGTAGGCGCAGCCCACGCGCGAGCGCCCGTCGCTGAGCGGCTTCACGCTGACCGGCTTCATCGTCACGTGATGTGTATCCGACGCGAACTCCTGGATGATCTCTCCCTCCAGGTGGCTCGGGGCGCGGGCGCTCGGATAGATGAAGGCCAGGCCGCCGTAGCCGATGTCCTTCACCTCGAACTCGCGCTGGCGCGCCACCCCGCCGCGGGCCAGGCGCAGGCCCAGGCCCTGCACCGCGAAGCGCGGATGGCGCCGCGTGCGCGGATCCGAGTTGTAGCGGCGGCAGTCGTAGAGGCGCTGGTCGCAGGTGCGGATCAGGAAGTCGGAGGTGCGGCCGTCCGACGGGAAGGTCGCGACCCCGTAGTGCAGGCCCATCTGCAGGCCGATGCGCCGGGGAAGCTGGATCTTGGCCACGCGCTGGCGGACGCGCTCGGCGACGGCCAGGCTTCCCATCAGCGTGGTGTTGGGCAGGACGGCCACGAACTCGTCGCCGCCGTAGCGGCAGCCCGCGTCCACCGCCCGCAGCGAATCGCGGATCACCTTCGCCGTCTTCACGAGCACGGTGTCGCCCACGGGATGGCCGAGGCGATCGTTGATGCTCTTGAACCCCTGGAGGTCCATCATCATCAGGGAGACGACGCCGCCCGTGCGCTCGGCCCGCGACATCTCGCGCTGGAGGTGGTCATAGAGGAAGCGCCGGTTGTAGAGGCCGGTGAGCGGGTCCGTGATGGCGTTGACGCGCAGGGCCGAGAGCTCGCGCCCGGAGAGGAGCCGCGGCTCACCGGCGCCCCCAGCGCTTTCTCCAGCGAGCGGAGAGTGGCGGTGATGGCCTCCCACAGCTCGACGGCCTGGGCGTCGTCCACGGACAGGCCCGTCCATTCCAGGAGGAGCTCGCGCAGCAAGACGGCGCGCGTCGAGCCCTTGGCCGCGCCCTCCAGCGCCGTCTCGAAGGCCTCCAGCGAGAACTGCCGCTCCCGGCCCAGGCGGACGAGGCGCGCCAGCGGCGTGGCCGCTTCCCGCGTGGTGGTCAACGCCCGTGGCCCGCGCCCGCGCGGGCCGGCCGCACGACGGCGTCTTCCTGCTGCTCGCGCGACAACTGCTCGACCGCCGTCGCCATCGCCTCCACCTCCCGCCCCACGGAGAACACGAGCATGAGCTGGCCTTCGTGCAGCACGTCCACGATCTCGCGCTCCGAGCGCACCCACAGGACGCGCGAGCCCGCGATGAGGAGGTGGGCGGACAGGCCGTCGGCCCGCGCGGGGTCGAGGCGGCGCAGGGTCTGCACCGCCTGCTGGATGCGCGCGAGCCCGAGCCCGGCCGCGCGCAGCCGCGCGGCCACCCGGAGCCGCACGAGGTCGACGAACGAATACTTCCGGGCCGAGCCGTAGCCCTCCGCGCGCGCGAGCGACGGGTTCAGGAACCCGCGGCGATCCCAGTAATCGAGCTGGCGCGGCGAAAGGCGGGTGAGGCGGGCGGCGCGGGCGGTCGAGAACCCGGCTTCGAGGATGTCACGCTTGAATTTCACGCGTGTATTCTTCATCCCCGCAACCGGAGCCGCGCCCCACTGGCCAACGGTGATCGTTACAAGGGGGAGACGCTCGCCGGCTCGTAGTATGGGTTGGGGGCCGCCCCTTTTGTCAAGGGAAAACGTCGCCGCCGCCTTAGTTCGCGATGAGGCGGATGACTCCGGTTCCCGCCTGCCCGAGCGCCTGGTCGTTGTCCGGTGCGACCTGCCCAGGTCGTCGATGTGCGTACATCATCGTGAGCAGAACGCGTTCATCCGCGCTGAAGGTCAACGTCGTACGGGCGGTGGTCGGGAACATGAGGTCCTGCGGCCGTGGGCTGTGGGAAAGGCCCAGGACGTGGCCGAACTCATGGGCCAGGGAGCCGGGCAGCCGGCGGTCCGCCTCCGTCTTGAAGACGATCTGCGAGGAGAGGATGTGCGCGTCGGCGTCGGCCACCTGGCTCAGCGTCACGCCGATGACGTCGGTCGGAAACGGGGCGAAGCCCGGATTCGACGGGTCGATCACGATCGTCACCGCCGGCGTGTCGGACGGCGAGAGCGGACTCCGAGTAGACGAGGGTGCGGACGAAGGTTTCGTCGACCGTGATCCGCCAAAGCGCGATCACGTTGTCGCGGGGGACGATCGTGTCGCGACGGAGATAGCCAGCGCGCTCGATGGTGACCGAGTCCCCCGGACGCCCGCTCACGCTCGCGCCCGCCGTGGCCGCGCCGGTGACGCCGTCGATCACCGACACCGAGGCGGAAGGGGCGGTGCTCGCGCCACCGCCTCCGCACCCGGCCAGGGGAAGCAGGGGAAGAAGAAGGACGAGGCGGATCGGCCCGCGCATGAGCATCATCCAGTAGG
>QHVP01000637.1 GCA_003222295.1 Acidobacteriota bacterium
CCCCGGCCGCGATCGGCGCCCTGGCCACCTTCTTCGGCGAGCTGCTCTTGAGCATGGGCGGAAAGGCGGGCACCGGCGCCCCGGCCTGGGCGGTGCCCGCGATCGCGGCCGCCACCATACTGTTCCTTTCCGGCGTCAACCTGCTCGGCGCACGGCCGGGATCGGCCGTCCAGACGTTCTTCACCGTGGTCAAGATCGCGGCCCTTCTCGTCCTCATGGTGGTCTCGTTCACCGCCGCCGCGGGCAGCTTCACGCATCTCCGCCCCTCCGCGACCGGGCCCCGGAACCTCGGCATGGGCGCCGCCTCCGTGATCTGGGCCTACGACGGATGGATCGCGGTGAGCATGATCGCGGGCGAAGTGCGCGCGCCCGAGCAGCTCATGCGCCGCATCATCGTCGCGGGCATGCTCGCCATCGTCTTTCTCTACGTGGGCGCCAACGTCGGCTACTTCTACGCGCTGCCCGTGGAAGCGATGGCGGCGACGGTCGGCGTGCCGCAGCGGATCATGGCCGACCGCCTCGGACCCCTGGGCGGCGGCCTGATCGCGGGCGCGATCCTCTGCAGCGTCTTCGGCGCCCTCAACGGCAACATCCTGGCCAAGCCGCGCGTCGCCTACGCCCTGGCCCGCGACGGCCTGACCTTCTCCGTCCTCGGGCGCGTGCACCCCCGGTGGGCCACGCCGCACATCGCCCTCATCGTCCACGCCCTGGGGGCCGTCCTGCTCGTCGGCCTCCTGCGCGATTTCGACCGTCTGACGACGTACTTCATCGTGGTGGAGTGGGGCGCGCTGCTCTTCGCCGTCGGCGCGGTCATCGTATTGCGGCGGCGGTGGCCGGATGCGCCGCGGCCGTTCCGCACTCCCGGCTATCCGTGGACTCCGCTCGTCTTCATCCTCGGGACCGCGGCCGGGCTGATCGCGATCGTCGCGCAGGAGACCCTTCGGCCCGTGCCCAACTACTCGCCTCTCTGGGGCCTGCTCATCGCCACCGCGGGGTTTCCGGTCTACGCGATATGGCGGCGCTTCGCCACGTCACCGCCCGTTCCCGAGGAAGAACCGACCAGCGAGCTCGGCGCCGCGCAGCGCGGCGTAGCCGCCGACCAGTGAGCTCGGCGCCGCGCAGCGGCGAGCGACGGGGAGTTTCAGGGGCGGAGCTCACGCCCATCGGATGAGGCGTGAGTTCCCCCCCTGAGATTGAAGACCCTAGCGAATCCAGCTAAACCCGATCGCGTTCACGAAGGCGCGGGCCAGGACCATCGCGCCCGCGTCGTTTGGATGCACGCGGTCGCGCGAGAAATTCGCGGTGTAGGCCGCGGCCAGGACGTCGTCGAAGGCGGCCTGGGTATCCACGAGCAGCGCGTCGTGCGTCGCGGCCAGGCGGCGCACGACCGCGCCATAGCGGTCCATCTGCGCGCGCATCGGCTCCTGCCGGTTGGGCTCGAGATAGAACGGCGTCAGGAGGACCAGGCCCTTCAGGGCGGGCCGGGTCCTGTCCAGCAGCTCGCCCAGCGTCTGCTCGTATTCGTCGATGGGGACGGCCAGCTCGGGCCGCCGCGGGCTGTCGAACTGCCGCCAGACGTCGTTGGTCCCGATCATGACCGACAGCCAGTCCGGCTTGAGGTCGACCACGTCCGCCTGCCACCGCGCCTTGAGGTCGCGCACGGTGTTGCCGCTGATGCCGGTGTTGACGATCCAGACGGGCTGGTCGGGATAGACGGCGGCGAGGAGCGTGTCCACCATCGCGACGTAGCCGCGCCCCAGCGGGCCTCCGCCCGCGTCCGCCCCGGTTCGCGCGCGCCCGGCGTCGGTGATGGAATCACCGATCATCACGAGCTTGCCGCGCGCGGCGATCTGGAGCGCGCCTTTCCGCGCGGGCGCGCTCGCCGCCTCCGCCCGCGCCGGCCGGACTCCGAGCGCCTCCAGGGCGAAGGGAGCGCCGGCCAGGAGCCGCGCAAACTCGCGCCGAGAGGTCACTAGACCCTGTCGGGGATCACGAACGGAGCGCGATACGTCCGCGTGAGGAGCGCATCCGCTTCCTTGTCGTCCTTGAATCTCTCGGCGGTGCCGTCGAAGGTCAAGGTCCGTCCGACCTGGTACGCGATGTTGGCCAGGTGGGGGAGCGACGCGGAGAGATGCCCTTCCTCGATCTCGGCCGTGAGCTTGGACCGGTCGCCGGCGCGGATGGCGTCGACGAAGTTCTGGTAGTGGGGATACTCGATGCTGGTGGGCACGTTCGGGTCGCTGCCCGTGCCCGCGGCCGCCGTCCCGCCCGGTCCCTTCTCGTCCTTGCGGCCCAGGTACGACTGCCAGCCGCGCCCGTCGCCGTCGATCCAGACCCAGCCCTTGCTGCCGTAGAACAGGTTTCCGATCTTCTGCGTGCCCTCGTCGTTGGTCTGGATGCCGCGGGTGGCGAACTCGAGTACCTTGCCGTCCGCGTAGGTGAAGATCGTCGAGTGCACGTCCGGCGTCTCCTGCGAGCTGCCGCGGGCGTCGAAGAGGCCGCCCCCCGAGGAGATCTTGACCGGATGCACGTGCTCGTCGAGGCCCCAGCGCGCGATGTCGAACTGATGCGGGCCCTGGTTGCCCGTGTCGCCGTTGCCGTAGTCCCAGTGCCAATGCCAGTTGTAGTGGAAGCGGTTCCGGTTGAACGGCCGCAGCGGCGCCGGCGCCAGCCACATGTCGTAGTCCACCTTCGAAAGATAGGCGGCGTCGTAGGTGGGCTCGTACTCCTTCGCTTCCACGTTGAGCTTGTACTTCTCGCCCGGCTGCATGGGGCCGTCGGGGTACTTGCCGATGTTGGGGCGCGCCTTGAAGCAGAGCCCGCGCGCCATGTAGATCTCGCCGATGCCGCCGTCGCGCATGAACTTGATCGCATCCTGGACGAGGGGGCGGCTCCGGTTCATGGTGCCGACCTGGACGAGACGGTTGTACTTGCGGGAGGCCTCGAACATCTTCCGGCCTTCCCAGACCGTGTGCGAGGCCGGCTTCTCGACGAACACGTGCTTGCCGGCCTGGAGGCCCCAGATCGTGGCCAGGGCGTGCCAGTGATTCGGGGTGGCCACCAGGATCGCGTCCACGTCCTTGTCGTCGAGGACGCGCCGCAGGTCCTGGACCGTGCCCGGCTTGAAGGTGGCGACGTCCTTCAGACGCTCGTCGTTGACACGGCTGGGGAAGAGGTTCGCGTCGATGTCGCACAGGGTCTTGATCTCG
This sequence comes from Acidobacteriota bacterium, assembly GCA_003222295.1. Classification (GTDB taxonomy): domain Bacteria; phylum Acidobacteriota; class Vicinamibacteria; order Fen-336; family Fen-336; genus AA29. The sequence goes on from QHVP01000637.1 coordinate 3,210, forward strand.
ACGTTCTGCAGCTTGGCGAAGCCGCGCTTGAGGGCGTTGCCCTGGCCGCGGATGCCCACGCTGGCCAGCACCACGCGATCGTTGGCGCCGAGGACCCGGCTGCCCACGGTGCCGCTCTGTGCGCGGGCGATCGCGCTGCCCCCCAGCGCCACCCCCGCGACCGCGGTGGCCGTGCGGGACACGAACTCACGCCTTGTGACGTCGTCAGGCTCGTTGCTCACCGGAGGGCCTCCTTTCGAAGCGCTCGCCTCAGGAATGGATGGCGCCACAGTAACAACCTCGGCGGATGACCGCAACCGCCCGGGTGAAAGCCCTGTTTCCGGGATCGCGCGCAGGAGGCGCATACTCGGCGCCGCGATGGACGACTTCCTCCCCATCACCGACGAGCGCGAGGTCCACTCCTTCCTGGACCGGATCCCGCTGCGCGTGGACCGCGAGCGCTTCACGCGCTTCGTGCTGGGCTTCCCCCACCGCTACCTGCAGCTGACCGCGCCCGTGGAAACGGTGGCCCACTTCGCGCTGTTCTCCACCCTCGCGGGCCGCGCCGTGTCTTCGCGGCTCGCCCGCGACGGCGAAGGCTGGAAGCTGGCGGTGGTGGCGGGCGACCGCAGCCGCCTCTTCTCACGTATCGCCGGGAGCCTGACGTTCTTCGGCGCGGACATCGTGGCCGCGGAAGCCTTTTCGAACTCCGAGGCCCTCGTCCTCGACACGTTCTCCGTGTCCGACGCCGGGCGCCGTTTCGAGCAGCCCGAAGAGGGCCGGCGCTTCCAGGCCTTCCTGGAGAAGGTCCTGGGCGGCGAGGTCGACCTCGAGCGTGAGCTGGCGAGCATGGGTGGCCCCGTGCGCGCCCGCCTCGACCTGGAATGGAATGACGACGCGCATCCCACGGCCACGGGCTTGACCGTCTCCGGCCCCGACGAGTTCGGACTGCTGCACGCCCTCACGCGCGTCATCTCCGACGCCGGTTGCAGCATCGAGATCGCGCACGTGGAGACGCGGGAGGGCCGGATCCGGGACACCTTCTACCTCACCTCCGAGGGGCGGAAGCTCACGCCGGAGGGCCGTCGCGCC
>QHVP01000111.1 GCA_003222295.1 Acidobacteriota bacterium
TCGCTCTTCCAGTGCCGCCGGGCCAGGCGCTCGTTCACGATGACCGCGCCGTCGCCGCCCTTGCGGTCCCGGTCCTCGAAGGCGCGGCCGCGCAGAACGGGCACGCCCAGGGACTCGAAGTAGGACGGGCTCACCCCGATGAACGTGCCCTTGGGGGGCGGCCCCGTGATCTCGCCGCGGCCCTCGATGGTGAAGGTCCCGTCGTTGCGGAACTGGTTGTTCAGCGGGAACGTCCAGGCCGCGCCCACCGTGACCACACCCGCGCGCGGGCGGATCTGGTCCTCCATCGACCCGTTGAAGGCGGCCACCTTGTCCGCGTCGATCCGGTGCTCCGCGTCCCCATAGGTCGTGAAGTTGAGGTTCACGCGCGCGGACAGCACACGCTCGCCGTGGAAGCCGGCGTCGACCTGGCGCAGGTTCTGGAAGCTGCGCAGGGTGAGGGAGGCCCCGATCAGGAGTACGAAGGACAAGGCGAGCTGCCAGGCCACGAGGCCGGTCCGCATCCGATGCTTGCGCCGGTCGCCCGTGCTGCGGCCGCTCTCCGTGACCAGGGTCTCCGCGATCCGCTCCCGGCCGGGGAGACCGGGCAGGGCTCCGGCCAGGATCCCGGTCAACACCGACGTCACGAGCGTGAAGAGCAGCACCGGACCGTCGATCTGCACCTCGCCCGCGCGCGGAGTGAGGCGGGCGGCGAAGGTCGTGAGGAGCCCGCGGGCGGCGAAGGCCAGCACGAGGCCGAGAACGCCCCCGGCCAGGGCCACGATCGTGCTCTCGGTGAGGAGCTGTCTCAGGAGGCGTGCCCGTCCGGCGCCGAGCGCGGAGCGGATGGCCAGCTCGCGGCTGCGCTCGAGCAGGCGGGCGAGGGTGAGGTTGGCCACGTTGGCGCAGGCGATGAGCAGCACGAGGGCGACGGTGGCGAGGAGGACGAGGAAGAGCGGCCGCGCCCCCTGCACCAGGTCCTCCTTCAGGGGGCTCAGCTGGACGTGCGGCTGGGCTTCGCGCGCGAACGCGTCCGGGTAGGAGGCGCGCAGGCGCTGGGAGACGGCGTCCATGTCCGCCTGGGCCTGGGGGACGGAGAAGCCGGGAGCCACGCGTCCGAACGCGCTCAGGAGACGGCCGCGCCGGTTGTCGACCAGGCGGGCCCGGAAGGGACACGCGGTGGCCGGCATGTAGACGTCGTTCTCCTGCGGGTACTGCGGAATGGGCGGCAGCACCCCGACCACGGTGTGCACGCGGTCATTCATCTCGAAGCGCCGGCCGACGATGGAGGCGTCGCCGCCGAGCTCGCGCCAGTACTCGTGGCTGAGGATCAGGACGGCGTCCGCACCCTCTCTCTCGTCGTCGGAGCGGAAGGCGCGCCCGAGGACCGGCCGTACCTCCAGCACATCGAAGAAGTTCCAGGACACGACACCGGCACGCACGCGCCGCGGGTCGCCGCCACCCAGCAGCGTGAAGTCCATGGAGTGGTACTCGACGAAGCCGTCGAGCGCGCGGGCCATGCTCCGGTAGTCCTTCACCTCGAGCGGGGAGAACCCGAGGTCGGGCTGCCCGGCGTGGGCGTCGGGCTGGCGGACGACGACGAGCTGCTCGCCGCGCGCGTAGGGAAGGGGCTTGAGGAGCACGCCGTTCACCAGGCTGAACACGGCGGTGTTGGCGCCGATGCCGAGCCCGAGTGTGAGCACCACCGCCGCCGTGAATCCCGGGCTGCGGCGCAGGCCGCGCAGGCCGTAGCGCACGTCCTGACCCAGGACCTCCAGGAAGCGGCCGGCCCACGACTCGCGGCAGTCCTCCTTGGCCTGGTCCAGGCCGCCGAAGCTCACGAGGGCGGCGCGCCGCGCCTCCTCCGGAGGCAGTCCGCGGCGCACGTTCGCCTCCGTCTCCAGGTCGATGTGATGCCGCACTTCGGCCTCGAGGTCGGTCTCCCGGCTCTGCCGCGCGAACGGGGCGCGCAGCGCGCGCCACGCCTTGGCCAATGACCTCATGGATCCTCCCCGCCTCACGTCGTCTGCAGGACGCGCCCGACCGCTTCAGCCAGGCGCTTCCAGTTCTCGGTCTCCGCTTCCAGCTGCCGCTGGCCCGTGCGGGTCAAGCGGTAGAACTTCGCCTTGCGGTTGTTCTCGGAAGAGCCCCACTCGGCCGAGATCCAGCCCTCCTCCTCCAGCCGGTGCAGGGCCGGATAGAGCGAGCCCTGGTTCACGCGCAGCACGTCCTGCGAGACCTGCTGGATGCGCTGGGCGATGCCCCAGCCGTGCATCGCGCCCGGAACGAGCGTTTTGAGGATCAGGACGTCCAGAGTCACCTGGAGAAGATCGATGTTCGGTCGATTCATGAAGCGCGCCCCTAGACAGTCGACAGGAGGATAGAAGGACTCCTGTAGGATGTCAATGGGGGCGCAGTTTGAACCAAGAAAAAAGCCGGCAAAAGATGGCCGACCGATCAGGCCACAGCGTCTATCTTGTTAACCAAGCCGATCGGCCTGGGTTATCAGATTA
>QHVP01000638.1 GCA_003222295.1 Acidobacteriota bacterium
AACGGGTTTCGATCGTAAGCGGCGCCGTCGCGGAGTGTCAACGGAATTAGCGGGCGGTGTGATCGGGGTCAGGCGACGGGGAGGAACACGCGCGTCTCGAGCGCGCCGCCGGGGAGGGGCGCGAAGCGGACGAACCCTCCCATCTCGCGGAAGAGGCGAGTGGCCTGCCCGAGGGGACCCGGATCGGTGCCCTGCACGACGCGCTGCTGATCCTCCGGCGAGAGGGTGCCGGTGTGGGCCAGGGCGAGCATCAGGAAATCGCGCTTGACCTCGCCGTCGCGTCCCTTGAGCAGGACGGGCTTGCGCTCGCAGCGAAGCGAGAGCTGCGTGCCCCGGAGGGCGGCGGTGACGAGGCCTTGCACCGTTCCCACGAGGGCCTGCCGCAGGGCGAGGGGCGGGCAGCTCGGCAGGCTGGTGGTCATGGGCACGCGCAGGTCGACGGAGAGCTCCTGGGCGTCGAGAGCATCCTGCGCGCCGCCGAGCACGTCCTGCAGCAGCTCGTGCAGGCTGCCGTTGGCGGCGGACGGGGTCGGGACCGGCGGCGGCGCGGCCCGCGGCACCGGAGGCGGAGGGGCCGGCCGTGCCGGCGGGGAGGGAATCGAACGCGAGGAGGTCATGGTGGGCGTCGAGGCCGGGGGCCGCGACGATGCGACGGGATCGCCTGTCCCGCGCGCGGACGCCGCGGAGGGATCGCCGAGCTCCGCGACGACCTTCTTGAGCCGCGTCGCTTCCTGCTGGATGGCGAGGATCGCGGCCTGGCGCTTGTCGCGCGCGTCCTCGCGCTGGACCATCAGCAGCTCGGCCTGGGAGAGGATCGCGGTCAGGCCCAGGTTCATCTCGCGCACCATGCCCGACAAAGACTCCGCGAGCTCGACGTTCGAACGGAGCATCGGCCTGGGAGAGGATCGCGGTCAGGCCCAGGTTCATCTCGCGCACCATGCCCGACAAAGACTCCGCGAGCTCGACGTTCGAACGGAGCGAGCGGTGGAGCAGCTCCTCGGAGACGAGCCCCGTCTCCGATCCCGTCTGCGGCGGCGCGGCGTGCAGGGAGTCGGTCGCGTGCGACACCACGACCTTGGCCGCGCGCGGAGCCGGCGAAGACCGGGCGGCGGGCCCGGCCGCGGCCGCGCTCTTCAGCACCTCCGCGAACGCCTCCTGGACGACGCCGGGCACGCTCGCGGGATCGAGGCCCTTCTCCTTCAGGTTGTACTTGACCGCGATGGCGGCCAGCATGTCCTGCACGACCGCAACGAAGCACTCGATCACGCCCTGGCCCTGCGCGGCCACCGCGCCGAGCGCGGGGCGGCCCCAGGGATTGATCGTCTTGCTCAACTCGGCCACCGACATCACTTCGGGCAGGTCCTGCTTGTTGTACTGGAAGACCAGGGGCACCTTCTCGGGGACGAGGCGGTTCGCGAGAAGGTTGACCTTCATGTTCTCGAAGGCGGCCTGGTTCTCCTTGGCCAGCAAGCGGCGCGCGTCGGCGACGAACACGACCGCGTCCGCTCCCGCCAGCACGACCCGGCGCGTGGCGTTGTACTGGACCTGGCCGGGCACCGTGTAGAGCTGGATCTTGAAGTCGTAGCCGGACACGGCGCCCAGACTGAAGGGCAGCAGGTCGAAGAAGAGGGTCCGATCCTGCGCGGTGTTGAGCGAGATGAGGCGGTTGTTGGCGGCGGGGTCGGTCAGCCGGTGGATCTGCTCGAGATTCGTCGTCTTGCCGGATTGCGCGGGTCCGTAGTAGACGACTTTCGCCTTGATGGTCCGTTCGGTGAAATTGAACTGGACCATGGTGCCGGAGCACTCACCAGGAAGGGCACGCCAGGGACGGACATATATAGCACGGGCCTGGAACCGTCACAACGCCGTGACGCCGCCGCCGGGGCCCCGCTTGACCCCGGCCGACGCAGGGCCAATAATGGTGGTTTCGTTCGGTCTCGAACCCCCGTGCCGACCGAGAGCACGACGGCGCCGCAAAGCGGCAGCGGCGTGCGAGGGGGGTTTTCAGGGGGGGACGCGAACGCCCATCGTGGGTGAAGCGTGAGTGCCCCCCTGACTTAGTAAGACTAGGAGCAGAGATGGCTCAGCGTTGCGACGTCTGCGGGAAGGGACCGTTGTCCGGTAACCGCATCAGCCACGCCCACAACGTCACGCACCGTCGGTTCAACCCGAACCTCCAGCGGATCCGCACGGTGATGGGTGGCGTCCAAAGGCGGCTGCGCGTGTGCACGCGCTGCCTCCGCTCGGGCAAAGTCACCAAGCCGACGCCGGTCAAGAAGTCGACCACCTCCTCCGCCGCCTAGCCGCGCCCGCGCGCCCGCACTGTCCTCCCACCTGCCAACGGTGGCAAGCAGCGAGGAGCCGATTTACTCGGCGACGAGCGGCATGGGGGGTAGCGCGCAGCGCGTAGGGGGGCGCATCCATCAAGCGAGGCGCGCCCCCCTGCATCAAAACGCCGCGATCATGTCGATCTCGACCTTGGCGCCCTTGGGCAGGCCTCCCGCCTGCACCGTGGACCGTGCCGGCGGCTCCTTGCCCAGGAACCGCTCGTAGACCTCGTTCATCTTCGCGAAGTCGGCCATGCTGGCCAGGAACACCGTCGTCTTGACGACGTTCTCGGGGCCCATCTTCGCTTCCTTCAGGACCGCCAGGAGGTTCTTGATCACGCGCTCCGTCTGCGCGGCGACGTCGCCCTCGATCAGCTGGCCGGTGGCGGGATCGATGGCGATCTGGCCGGACGCGAACAGGAGGCCACCCGAGATCACGCCCTGCGAGTAGGGTCCGATCGGTTTGGGGGCGTCCGGACTCGTGATGTGCTTCTTCGGCATGCCCTGAGCCTATCGGCAACCCGCGTTCGTGACAAGGCCCGCGGCGCCGCGGGCGAGGTCCCTAGCGTGCGACGGTCTGACGCTCCACGTCGATGACTCCGCTCACGCCGCGTATGGACTTCACCACCTTCTCGAGGTGCTTGAGATCCTGGATGCGCAAGGTGAGGTCGATGGTTGCGGTGTGGTCGTCGAAGGTCTTGGCCTCCGCCGTGCGGATGTCGGTGTTCATGGACGCGAGCACGGCGGTGATGGCGGCCAGCACGCCCGGACGGTCTTCGACCTGGGCGGCGATGCGCACCTCGAAGGCACCCTCGCCCCCGCGCTCCCATTCGACGGCGATGCGCCGCTCCGGGTCGTACATGAGGTTCACGACGTTGGGACAGGTCTGGGAATGGACGGACACGCCCTTGCCGCGCGTGATGTAGCCGACGATGGGCTCGCCCATGATGGGGTTGCAGCACTTCGCGCGGTAGATGAGGAGGTCGCCCGAGCCCTTGACCGTGATGCGCTCCTCGCCGACGCGGAGCAGGCGCTTGACCGCGTCCGTGATCGGGGTCGGCTTCTCGGGGGCAGGTGGCGCCTCCAGCTTGTCCGCGGGCAGGAGGCGCGCGAGCACCTGGCGCATCGAGACCTTGCCGTACCCGATGGCGGCGTAGAGGTCGTCGAGCTTCGAGCCGACCCCGAGCTCCTGGGCCAGCGCCTCCGCCTTCTCCGCCTCCACCTTGCGCGCGGAGAGGTCGTAGCGCTTGAGCTCCCGCTCGAAGTGCTTCTTGCCGATCTCGACCGCCTGCTGCTTCTCCGCCGTGTTGAGGTAGTGGCGGATCTTCGCGCGCGCCTTGTTGGTGACGGCCAGGGCCAGCCAGTCCCGGCTCGGGTTGTGGCCGGCGGAGGTGAGGATCTCGATGATGTCGCCGTTCTTCAGGC
>QHVP01000639.1 GCA_003222295.1 Acidobacteriota bacterium
ATCTGCCGGGCCAGCGTGTCCACCGCCTGCGCATCCCTCAGCGCGGGCAGGCCCTCGGCGTGCGCGTACACGAGGTCCTGGGCGATCCGCCGCAGCGCGTCCACGGAGGCACCGCCGGCCGGCACCGGAAGAGGCGTGGTCTCCCTCACGCGCAACCGGCCTCGGAGGGCGGCGCGCGTCCGGCGGTGCCGCTCGTGGTCCGCGCAGACGCTGCCGGCGAAGGCCGCAGCCGCGGAAAACGTGGCGGCCAGGCGGGACAAGCGCTGGTCGAGCTCGGCCTCCAGCCGGTCGATCTCGGACAGCACCTCGGCCGCGGAGGCGTAGTCGCGCGCGTCGCCGCGCGTGGCCAGGGTGAGCAGCGGGGCCGCGATCATCGTCCCGAGAACGGCGCGGCGCGAAGTCACCAGTGCATCCCCAGGACCGAGCTGGCCGCGTGCAGGGTGTGGCTCCCATCTACGCGCGTGAGACGGTAGTCGAAATTGAGAGAGAGGCCGTGGGAGAGGCGGATCTCCAGCCCGGCGCCGGCATGACCACCCAGGGCAAGGCTGCCTTCGCCGGCGGGAATGCCGCGCGCGGCCAGCTCCGGCGCGCGACCGGGCGCGGAAAGCGCGATGTCGGCAGGATCGAGGGCGGGCGTGTCCTCCGCCGGCTGCTCCTCGGTGGTGACGAGCGAAATGTCCAGGCCCGCGGTGATGTAGGGCCGCAGCCGCGCCCGGTCGAGGCCGGTCAGCGTGTATTTGAGCGCGAAGGGCGAGACGTCGAGGAGGCGCAGCCGCGTTCGCACCAGCCGGCGGACCCGGTACGGCGCGTGCGGCGGGCCGGCCAGGGCATCCGCGGGGCTCGCCCCGCGCGCGAGGTTCGCCACGTAGGCGAGAGGATCGGTCACGGTGAACGTGTCGCTCTTCCCGCCGCTGAGCCCGAGAAGGATCTCGTACGAGAGCCGGCCCGCACGGTTGCGGGCGAGGGGCAGGTCGATGAAGGCGGCGACCTGCCCGCCCGCGCCCACGTGGTAGGGATTCCACGACGGACCTGCCCCGAGGCCCACCTGCGCACCGATGCGCCCGATGTCCGGGAGCAGCTCGTGGTAGCGGGCGCCCTCGTGACCGTGTCCTCCCGCGGGGGGTGGCGGGCTGGACGGCTCCTGGGCGGCGGCGGCGACGGCGCACATCAGGCCGACGAGGCCCGTCCCGAGGACGACCGCTGCGCGCCGCCGTTCCATCCGCCGCCTCCTGGCCCGCGCCCGCCGGTGCGCGGCCAGCGCGATTGTACGTGGCGGAGCGGCGCAGCCCATCTCGAGGAAGACGGTGGAACGAGCAAGCCACCGCGCCGTTGGCTCCGTGATGGTCGCGCGGAGGGTGTGCCCCTACGAGGCGGAGTGGAGGCGGTGGAACTAGGTTTCGCTTGCGAGCAACTCGTCGATCTTCGCGTGGAGCGGTTGGAGCTTGGTCTGCACGACGTCCCACAGGATGTTCTGGTCCACACCCCAGTAGAAGTGCACCACGACGTTACGAGCCGCGTAGATCTTTTCCCACTCGATGTCGGGATGCGCGCTCGTCAGGGCGATCGAAAGCTTGTGCACGGCGTCGCCGATGATCTGGAGCTCCCGCTCGACGGCGCGCTGAACCCTGATGTCGGCATCGTAGGCAGCGCGATCGAGGCCCCGCGTCATCTCTCGGACCTCTTCGATCGCCTTCTTGACGTGGGCCAGGTAGTCGCTGTCTCTCAGAGGGCGCGGGCCTCGCGAAAAATGCGTGCGTGGAGCTTGGGGTCAAGTGAACCCTCGGTGACGACGTCGACCCTCATATTCAGTAGCTCTCGAACGGCGAGGACGAAATCCACCAGCCGTGACGAGACACCACGGCCGTATTCGATGTTGATGAGAAGGTCGAGATCGCTGCCGAGCCCGGCATCGCCGCGAGCATAGGACCCGAAGACCCTCAGGTCGCGGACGCCATATCTCATCGCGAGCGCGCGAAGGGCGGCGACCTTGTCCGGGGTCAGTACCTCAGCCAGAGTTTGCGGCACAGGGCCATTCTATCTGAGCGCGCCCGTGGGAAAACGTCGGCCATATATCGGTGCGGGTGCCAAACGCGCAGCGGAAGGGCCTGGGCGACGACCCTACTTTTGTTCCTCGATAGCCGCTCGGATGTCTTCGATCGCCAGCTCCATGCGATCGAGGTGGGTGCGGAACGACAGCACGCAAATGCGGATCAGGAAGCGGCCGCGGGCGATCGTGCTCGTGACGTAAACGCGGCGGCGCGCGTTCACCGCCTCCATCACCCGGCGGTTCAGATCGTCGAGGGCCGTGTCGTCGAGCCCCGGCCTGACGATGCGGAAGGCCAGGAGCGAGAGCTGGGGCTCGGCCACGATCTCGACCCCGGGGACCCTTCGCAGCTCGTCCGCGGCCCAGGCCGCCAGGTCCAGCTTCTCGTCGAGGGCGCGCCGGAAGGCGCCGATCCCGTGCATCTTGATGGGCAGCCACACGCGCAGGCCGCGGAAGTCGCGCGAGAGCTCGGGGGAGACGCTCGAGTAGTCGACGAAGTCCGGATCCTCCGGCACCGGCGGCAGGTACTCGGCGTGAACGCGGTGCGCGCGGCGGAGGGCACCCGCGTCGCGGACTCCATGCCGCGGAGGGCGCGCCGCCCGCGCTCGGTCAGCACGAAGAATCCGCCGTAGGCGGCATCCACGTGCAGCCACAACCCCTGCGCGCGCGCGAAGTCCGCGGCCGCGGCGATGTCGTCGACGGCGCCGGTGTTCGTGGTGCCGGCGCTCACGACCAGGAAGAACGGGCGCCGGCCCGCGGCCCGATCCGTGGCCACTGCTTCGGCCAGGGCGTCGAGGCGGATCCGGAACCGCTCGTCGCTGGGAATGGCCCGCACGTTCGTGGGAGGGAGCCCGGCCAGCAGCGCCGCCTTCTGGACGGAGTGATGCGCCTGGTCGGACGCGTAGAGGACGCCGGAGAGGAAGTTCTCGGGAAGCCGCTCGCGGCGGGCGGTGACCAGGGCGATGAGGTTGGCCATCGACCCGCCGGTGGTGAGGAGGCCGAGGGCGGATGCCGGATAGCCCGCCATCTCGCAGAGCCAGCGCCCGACGTTGGCTTCGATCTGGACGAGCCCGGGCGCGGCCATCCACACGCCGACGAATCGATTGGTGACGTCGGCGATGAGGTCGGCCACGCCGGCGTGGAAGAGCCCGCCTCCCGGAATATAGGCCAGGTATCCGGGACCCGCGGTGTTGAAGCTCTTCGGCACCGCCCGCTCGAAGAGAAGCGCGAGCAGCTCCTCGTAGGGGGCGCCTTGTTCGGGCAGGCTCTCGCGCAGCGAACGCGCCAGCTCGGCCGCACCTGCGACGTCGGCGGACGGCTGCCGGGGCAGGGACTCGACGTGGGCGATCAGGCGCTCCAGCGCGAGCGCGACCAGGCGTCGCATCTCGGGAGTGGAGAGCTCGAGCTCGGAGCTCAATGCGCGCGGATGCTATCGCCCGCCCCTCCGGACGGTCAAGCCGGTGGGACGGTCGCGCCCATGGAGTGACGAGGAGCGGAGCCGCTACCCGAAGCGCTCCTCCGCGAACGGATCGCCACGCATGTGGTAGCCCGCGCGTTCCCAGTAGCCGGGCTTGTCCGCCTCCATGAGGATGAGGCCGCGGACCCACTTCGCGCTCTTCCAGGCGTAGAGGTGGGGGACGACCAGGCGCAAGGGCCCGCCGTGCTCGGGGTCGAGGTCCTGGCCGTGGTTGCGGAGGACGAGCAGGACGTCGGGCCGGTCGAGATCCGCGAGCGGCAGGTTCGTCGTGTAGCCGTAGCGCGCCTCGCCCTTGTGGCCGCAGACCATCACGTGCGTCGCTTCCGGCTGCGGCCGCGCGCGCTCGAGCACGGCCTGGATGGGCACGCCTTCCCACCGGTTGTCGAACGTGCTCCAGCGCGTCACGCAATGGAAGTCGGAGGTGACCTGCCGCCGTGGAAGCGCGGTCAGCTCCGCCCAGGACAGGGTGAGGGGGTGCTGGACGAGGCCCCCGACCCGGAAATCCCATGTGGCGGGATCAAACTTCGGCACTTCGCCGTCGTGAAGCACGGGCCACTTGAGGGTGAGCGACTGGCCGGGCGGGAGGCGGCCCTCCACCCGCATCTGGCGCTCGAGCACGGCGCGCGCATCCCGGCCGTGAACATAGTCGTCGAGAACCATGGTCCGTACCAAGGATATCGCGGGTAAACTACCGTCCGCTGGTTCCCCCATGGCCCCGAACCCCACTCCGCTCGCCGCCCGAAGCATCCTGATCGTCGATGACCAGGAATCCATTCGCGACATCCTCCGCACGGCCCTGACGGAAGCGGGGGCGGTGGTCCTGGAGGCGGGCGGGGGCGCCGCCGGGGTCGAGATGGCGACGCGCCAGGTCCCCGACCTGATCCTCCTCGACATCGCGATGCCGGGGATGAACGGGTGGCAGGTCCTGGAGGCGCTGCGCACCATCGCCGAGACCGCGAGCATCCCGGTGGTCCTGGAGACCTCGTCCGGCGATTTTCCGAGCTACGAGCAGGCGCGGCGGCATTCGGTCGCCGCCTTCCTCTCCAAGCCCTTCCGTCT
>QHVP01000641.1 GCA_003222295.1 Acidobacteriota bacterium
GTTGCGGCAAGGCCGGACGCCGGACGTCGGTCGCGCGCACGGACACGCCGCCCTGCGTCTGGAGGATCCCGTCCACCTCGAGCACTTCGCTGGTCACGACCACCTGGCCGTGCGACTCGAACAGGTCGGGCCGGACGGTGATGTTCACGAGCCCCGTCTCGTCCTCCAGGGTCAGGAACACTAAGCCCTTCGCGGTGCCCGGCCGCTGGCGGCAGATGACGGCCCCCGCCACGCGCACGGGCGTGCCCTCGCGCAGGCGGGAGAGGTCCCAGGCGCGCTGAATCCCACGAGAGGCCAGCCCTTCGCGATGGAGGGCCATCGGATGCGCGCCAATCGTGAGAGTCGTGCCGACGATGTCGCTGTGAAGCCGTTCGGAAAGCGACATCTCGGCGAGAGGGGACACGTCGCCATCCGATGGGTCGTGCTGTGCTTTTTCCGTTTTTTCACTTATCGCTATCTCATCCGCATGCTTCAACAGCTCCCCTCTCGGCCGCCCCGCCTTCTCGACCTGCCACAGCGCGCTGCGCCGGGTCAGGCCGAAGGCGTTCAGCGCGCCCGTCTCCGCCAGCCGCGGCAGCTCGTTGCGATGGACGTCCGTGCGGTCCACCAGGTCCTGAACGGACACGAATGGCCGCGACCTCCGCGCGGCCACGATCGACTCGCCCGCGGCCTGCCGCAGGCCCCGCACGTAGCGCAGCCCCAGGCGCACCGCGCCCTCTTCCAGCGTGCACAGCCACTCGCTCCGCATCACGTCGACGGGACGGAAGCGCGCGCCGTGCCGCTGCGCGTCCTTGACCAGCGTGAACGGGGAGTAGAACCCCATGGGCTGGTTGTTCAAGAGCGCGCACACGAACGCGGCCGGATGGTGCGCGCGGAGGTACGCGCTCGCATAGGCGAGCAGGGCGAAGCTGGCCGCGTGCGACTCCGGGAACCCGTACAGCGCGAAGGACGTGATCGACTGCACGATCCGGTCGGCCGCCGCGCCCTCGATGCCGTTGGCCTTCAGCCATCTTCTTCTGCGAGCGCTTCATCCCCATCGCGCGCCGCAGGTCCTCGGCCTCCCCGCCCGTGAAGTTCGCCACCGCCATGGCCATGCGCAGGAGCTGCTCCTGGAAGAGAGGCACGCCGAGCGTCCGGGACAGGATGGGCTCCAGGCGCGGATGCGCGTAGGTGACGGCCTCGCGGCCCGCGCGCCGCGCGAGATACGGATGGACCATGTTCCCCACGATGGGGCCCGGCCGGATGATCGCGACCTCGACCACGAGGTCGTAGAAGTGCGTGGGCCTCAGGCGCGGCAGGGTGGCCATCTGCGCGCGGCTCTCCACCTGGAACACGCCCACGGTGTCCGCGCCCTGCAGCATCGCGTAGACTTTGGGGTCGTCCGCGGGCAGGTGCGCGAGGTCTACGTCCACGCCCGTCCCCTTCAATAGGGACAGCGCGTCCTGCAGGGCCGCCATCATCCCCAGGCCGAGAAGGTCGATCTTGATGAGGTGCAGGTCCGCGCAGTCGTCCTTGTCCCACTGGATGACGACGCGGCCGGGCATGGAGGCGGGCTCCAGCGGCACCACGTCGTCGAGGTTCCCCTTCGCGATCACCATCCCGCCCGTGTGCTGGCCGAGGTGGCGCGGCAGGTCGCGGATCTCGCCGATGAGGCGCGCGAAGAGCTGGACGCGCCGGTCGTCCCAGTCGAACCCGTTCTCGACCAGCTTCCGCTGAACGCTGTCCGTGGGATCGACGTACTCGAAGGGACGCAGGGTCTTGGCCAGCCGGTCGACCTCCGGCAGCGGGATGCCGAGCACCTTGCCGATCTCGCGCGCCGCGCTGCGCTCGCGGTAGGTGATGACCACCGCCGTCATGCCCGCCCCGCGCTCGCCGTACTTGCGGTAGACGTGCTGGATCACCTCCTCGCGCCGGTCGCCGCTGGGCAGGTCGAGGTCGATGTCCGGCCATTCCTTCCGTTCCTCGGAGAGGAAGCGCTCGAAGAGCAGGTCCATCCCCACCGGATCGACGGCGGTGAGGCCGAGGCTGTAGCAGACCGCGCTGTTGGCGGCGGAGCCGCGGCCCTGGACCAGGATCCCGCGCTCGCGGCAGAAGTTCACGATGTCCCAGACGATCAGGAAATAGCCCTCGAGCTCGAGCTTCTCGATGAGGGCCAGCTCGCGCTCGACCTGGCGCCGCGCGCGGTCGTGGTAGGGACGATAGCGGTCGCGCGCGCCGCGGTCGGTCATGGCGCGCAGGAACGAGGTCATCGTCTCCCCCGGCGGCAGCGGGTACTCCGGGAACTCGTAGGGCAGGTCCGCCAGGGTGAAGCGCAGGCGGTCGGCCAGCGCTTCCGTGTTGCGCAGGAGGAGGGGCCGGTCCGCGAAGAGCGCCGCCATCGCCTTCGGCGATTTCAGGTGGCGCTCGGCGTTCTCGGCCAGCAGCCGGCCCGCGTCGGCCAGGGTCCGCTTCTCGCGGATGCAGGTGAGGACGTCGAGCAGCGCGCGCCGTGGCGCGCGTGCATGGCGCACGCCGCCGGTGATGACCGCGAGCAGGCCGCTCGCGTCGGCGAGATCGAGCAGCGCCTGGTTCGCGGCCTCCTGCGCGCGACGGCGATGGCGCTGGATGTCGATGGCGACCTGCCCGGGCCCGAAGGCCGCGAGCAACCGGGCCAGCCGTTGAGCGTCGGGCCGGGTGCCCAGCGCGTCGACGCCGGCGAGGGCCACGAGCCCCTCCACCTTGTCCGGCCTCAGCGTGTCCAGCGCCAGCGCGCCCTCGCCCTTGGGCACGCCCCGCTTCATCTCCGAGATCAGCCGGCAGAGGCTGCGATAGCCGGCCCGGTTCTCCACCAGCATCGGCAGGGCTCCCCCGCCCGCGATCGTGAGCTCCGCGCCCACGATCGGGCGCACCCCCGCCGCGCGCGCGGCCTGGAAGAACCGCGGCGCGCCGCTCAGCCCGTCACGATCGACGAGGGCGAGGGCTTCGAACCCCAGCTCGGCCGCCCGCTCCACGAGGTCTTCGGGCAGGGAGGAAGCGCGCAAGAACGAGAACGCAGAGGCGGCATTGAGTTCGACGCGCATGGAACCGTCTCTAGTTTCGCTTTTATTTCGCTTCATGGGAAGTCTACCTCTTTTATGGGGAGGAGGGAGGTCCCAGCGAACCCGCGCTGACCTGGAGAGTCGACGCCGCGTCACGAGGACCGGAAAAGCGGGCGACGCGGCCGTCCAACCTGATGCAACCACGCCAAGGATCGTCCGC
>QHVP01000642.1 GCA_003222295.1 Acidobacteriota bacterium
GGAAGGAAGGTGGCGCACGTCGCCATGCTGGAGAACGAGCCCGGCGTCAGCGGCCTGGACTGGTTCCACGGCCAGCTCGCGGAGCGGGCGTGGCGCGAGTTCCAGCCCTACTACCGGTGGAAGGTCGGCGTCACGGACACGGATCCGGCGGATCGCGGCGCGAAGAAGGCCCTCGCCATCTTCAGCGGCAGCTCGAGCGCCCCGGACTGCTGGAGCCGGTTCGGCGAGACGTTCGCGCAGCTCTACTGCTACTTCGACGCGAACCTCAGGCGCTACATCCCGAAATACGGGCCTCCGGATTCCGTGGGGCAGGTCTTCTCCTACAGCACGACCCCCGATTCCATGGGCAGCTTCTTCGGGCTCCTCGGCTTCGCCGATGACAACTGGCGGGACGGGACGCCGACCTACGAGTTCGTCTTCGGAAGCTCCGCCTACCGCGAGCTGGGATACGGACTGAGCTCGACCGTCATCCACGAGTTCGGCCACCACCTCGGAATGTCGCACCCGCACGACGGCTACGATTCCGAGTCCGGGGCGGACTTCGACGCGGTCGGCCAGACGTACTTCGCCTGGCTGGGGGACGAGAGCGACACCGTGATGCACTACCTGTCCCTGTCCAACGGCTTCGGACGCCACAACCAGGACAACATGTACCGGTGGGAGACCGCCGGCTACCTCAACTGGGCCAACCTCCTCGCCGGCGATCTCCTGGCCAGTCCGGAGGCGCCTCGGGCGATGCCCGCCCTCCTCCTCGCCGACCGCAAGGCGCGCCTGGCCAAGGACGCGTTCGAGGCCTGGAGCTATCTCGAGGCCGCCAGCAACGCGCGCGAGGCCTACGTCACGCTGAAGCAGGCCGCGGACAGCATCGGCGTGTCTTCGGCCTCCTTGGTCGAGTCACAGCGGCTCGCCGCCCTGGGCATCGGACCGCGTAGGGACGGCTGCCGTCCGCGGTATCCCAAGGAATAGGCGCGTCCGGCGCCGCTCCGGTCAGCGCAGCATCGGAAGGAGGCGCTTGAGCGACTCCTCGCAACGCACGATCCGTCCGGTGAGGTCCGTGTGGTAGGTGTACCGCTTCCCATCCGCATCGAGGACGATCCGATAGCCGGGCACGGGAACCGGCTCTTCGACGCCCCGACGTGGCACGCACCCGAGGCGGTGATCGGGCCAGGTGCGGGAGTCGGAGGCGACCACGCGTACGTCATGGGCGGGGACGCCCAGCCGCACGGTCAGGTCCCGGCGCGCCCGTGACTCCGTCTCCGTCCTCGTGAGCTCCCGGCCCGCCGCCGGCACCTGGCCCAACGCAATCAGGATCAAAAGGGCGCTCATCATCGGCAGTACGCGCGGGACGAGGCGCGCATTCCCCCGGGGTCAGCCCTCCTCCCGGATGTCGATGCCGAGCTGCCGGCACTTCTTGTACAGGTGGCTGCGCTCGAGGCCGAGGCTGCGCGCGGCGTTGGTCACGTGGCCGCCGTGGGCGCGCAAGCGCTCGCGGATGACGTCGCGCTCGTAGGCGTCCAGGAGCTCGCGCAGGGCGCCGTCGGCAGGGAGCGCGGCCGCACGCGCGGCGGGCCCGGCGCCCGCGGAGGCGCCCGGAAGCGCGGCCCGCACGTCCGCGGGCGCGATCGGGTCGGCGTCGGAGAGGATCAGGACGCGCTCGACGACGTTGCGCAGCTCGCGCACGTTGCCTTTCCACGGCTGTTCCTGGAGGAGGGCGAGTGCTTCCGAGGAGAGCCGCCGGGGGCGCCAGTGATGGCGATGCACGGCGGCGGCGGCGAAGTGGGCGGCCAGGGCCGGGATGTCCTGCGCGTGCTCCCGGAGGGCGGGGGTGCGCAAGCTCAGCGTGTTGATCCGGTAGTACAGGTCCTCGCGGAAGCGGCCGTCGGCCACCAGCGCGTCCAGGTCGTGGTTCGTCGCGGAGATCACGCGCACGTCCACCTTGATCTCTCCCGTCCCGCCCACGCGCGCGATCTCGCCGTCCTGCAGGACGCGGAGGAGCTTCGCCTGCATCGGGGCCGCCATGTCGCCGATCTCGTCCAGGAACAGCGTGCCGCCGTCCGCCTGCTCGAAGCGGCCGCGGCGCTGGGCCATCGCGCCGGAGAAGGCCCCCTTCTCGTGGCCGAACAGCTCGCTCTCCACCAGCTCCGCGGGCACCGCCGCGCAGTTCATCTTCACGAACGGCTGCTCCCGCCGTGGGGAGAGGTCGTGCACGGCGCGCGCGACCAGCTCCTTGCCCGTGCCGTTCTCTCCCAGGATGAGGATGGGCACGTCGGCGGGGGCGGCGCGCTCCACCACCGCGCGCAGGGCCGCCATCTGGCGGCTCTCGCCGATGAGGGCCAGCTCGTCGCGCCAGTACTTCTGCAGCTCCTTGTTCTCGCGCTGCAGGCGGTCCAGGCGCAGGGCGTTGCGAAGGGTGAGGAGCAGGCGCTCGAGCCCGATCGGCTTCTCGACGAAATCGAGGGCGCCCAGCCGCGTGGCCTTCACTGCCGTGTCCAGGGTGGCCTGGCCGCTCATCAAGATGACGGGGACGTCCGGCGAGCGCTCCTTGACGCGGGCCAGGAACTCGAGCCCGTCCATCTCCGGCATCACCACGTCGGAGAGGATCGCGTCCACCGGCTCTTCCTGGAGGCGCTCCAGGCCGCGCGCGGCGGAGCCCGCGGTGAGCGCGGTGTAACCCTCCAGGGCGAACGCGCGCGACAGCGAAGCGAGAGTGCCGGCGTCGTCGTCGACGATCAGGATTCGAGGTTTCATGTCGTTGCTTCCGCCATTATGCTGACCGGAAGCACCAGCGTGAAGGTCGTGCCCGCCCCCGGCGCGCTTTCGACCTGGATGCGGCCGCCGTGGTCGGAGACGATGCCCTGCACGATGGCGAGGCCGAGGCCGGTCCCGCCCTTCTTGGTCGTGTAGTACGGCGTGAAGAGGCGCGTGGGCTGCTCCTCGGTGAGGCCGGGCCCGGTATCGGACACCTCGAGGGCCACGCCCTCCTCGACCGCGCGCGTCTTGACGGAGAGCGTGCCGCCATCGGGCATCGCCTCCAGCTCATTCGCCACCAGGTTCCCCAGGGCGCGGCCGAGCAGGTCACGATCGGCGGGCACCGCGGGCAATCCCGGGGCGAGGCCGGTCTCGATCCGCACCGCGGCCGCGCGGGCGCGGTAGAGGGCGAGCACGCGCTCCACGAGGTCGCCGAGGTCGGTCGGGGCCAGACGCGGAGGCGGCATGCGCGCGAACTGGCTGAACTCCTCGACGATGGAGCGCAGCGACCGGAGCTCGTCGAGGATGGTGTCGCTCGATTCCCGGAACAGGGCCTGGAACCGCTGGGCGTCCTGAGCGCCCTCCTGGTCGAGGGCCCGGCGCAGGGTCTCGATGGAGAGCTGGATGGGGAAGATCGGGTTCTTGAGCTCGTGGGCCAGGCGCCGCGCCATCTCGCGCCAGGCGGCCACGCGCTCGGCCTGCACGAGGCGCTCGCGCGAAGTGCGCAGCTCGTGGGTCATGGAGGCGAACGCGCGCGCCAGCTCGCCGACTTCGTCGGAGGCCTCCACCGCGGTGTGCTCGAGGTCTCCGGCGCCGACGCCGCGGGCGCGGGCGGCCAGGGCGCGCACGGGTCCGGCAATGCGGCCGGAGAGCACGAGCGCCGTCGTGAGCGCGGCCAGGAGGGCGAGCCCGGCCACGACCAGGGTCAATCGGCGCACCCCGCCCGTGACCTCGGCCAGGAGCGTGTGCGGCACCGCGATCACTTCCCACAGGGAGGGACCGAGGGGCGCCGCCGCCCAGCGGTACACGGTGCCCGAGATGTCCGTGGTCCCGTCCCCCTTCGACGGATCGAACGGGGCCGCCTTGGCGAGCGGTGAGTCGGCGCGCGCCACCCAGCGCCCGCGGGCGGTGTCGCGGAGCGCCACCTCCGCGCCCATGAGGTCGGACAGCTCGCCGAGCATCGTCCCGTCCAGGAGGAAGCCGCCGCGCACGACCACCGGCGTGCCCGCCCAGGTGCCCGGACGCGTCGCGATCACGGCCAGACGTTCCGCGGCGCCGTAGTCTTCAGCCACTGTTTCCCATCGCAGCCCGGACGAGCCCGTGACCTCGCGGTCGCCCTCGGGCAGTCCCACTCCCGCCGGCCAGTGTCGCGACGAGAGAACGCGCCCCGCGCCGTCGATGATCTCGAGCAGGGGGAGGCCATGGCGCTCGCCCAGGTCGGCGGCGGCCTTGCCGGCCTCCTCCTCCGAGACCGCGGCCGAGGACAGCTTCTCGCTCACGATCGCCGCCACCGCCGCCGCGGCCTGGCGCTGGAGACCGCTCACGCGGGCGCGCACGCCGTCGAGGCCCTGGCCGAGACGCTGCCGCGCCGCCACCTCGAGACGATCCGACACCAGCGCCATGACGAACACCGCGAACAGGAGCAGGGGCGGCACCGCGACCAGCA
>QHVP01000640.1 GCA_003222295.1 Acidobacteriota bacterium
GTGGACATCGCCCCCGTTATCGACGAACCCCGACCCGGCTTCGACGACTTGTGGCGTGCAGGTGGGATCATCTCCTCGATAGAGGGTCAGGGCGCCCGTCTTGACGATCACCAGGCTCGGCCCCGGGTGCGAGTGCCAACCAAAGCTCCCACCTTGCACGATCGTGTTCTCCAGGACGTGGAGATCCGATTCACCCTTGGTACTGATCCGGGCCTGCCAGCTGCTCGAGAGCGTCTTCGCTGCGAACTCGTCGAGTTGCCCCACGGCAAAGACTTTGCTGGTCACGCCGGACGGGGGTGTCGCCAGCGCGGTCCCGCCGGATCCCGCCATACCCACTACGACGACGAGAAGCGCCACTGTGAATCGAGTCTGCATTTGGCTCATTCCTTTCCTGACCGGACGGCAACTGTCGTTGCCGCTGCTCACCGGTGCGTCGTGGGGGAAAGGTCGGCCAGGCGCGGAGCGGATGCCATCGACGGGAGCTGAAGAGCGCATGAAGGTTGACTGAAGGCGCCATCCCACTGAGGCGTCGGGGGGTTGGGCTCCTGACGGACGGCTCGATCCGGACGGTATAATGCAACGTCCCGCCGGAGCATTCCCATGGCCGCAGTGGAGGAGCCCGTCCCGCCGGAGGTCGAGCTGGACCTGGCGCGCTACCAGGTGCGCCGCGGCGGCCGAGTGCAAAGGCTCGAGAAGCTCCCGATGGAGCTGCTCACGCTTCTCGCCGAGCGGCGGGGAGAGCTCGTCACTCGAGCCGAGATCGTCGAGCGGCTCTGGGGCAGGGACGTGTTCGTCGATGCGGACGCCGCCATCAACACGGCGGTGCGGAAGGTGCGTCGGGCGCTCGCAGACGATTCAGAGGCGCCGCGGTTTCTCGAGACCGTCGTGGGCAAGGGTTACCGCTTCGTGGGGCCGATCACGGTCATCTCCGGCGCCGAGCCCATGTCCTCGGCCCCCGGCAGCCCGGGTGGTTCCGAGGGACTCCCGGGACGAATGGGCGCCGCGATCGTCTCGAAGCGGAGCGCTTCCGGCAGGTGGGCGCTCGGCGCCATCGCCCTGGCCATGGTGATCGTGGCCGTCCTGGCCGGGCTCGGTCGACTGGGCGCCCGCGCGGGAAAGGCCATGGAATCCGTCGCGGTCCTGCCCTTCGAGAACGCGGGCGGTGACCCGGAAGCCGAATACCTCAGCGATGGCATCAGCGAGAGCCTCATCAACCGCCTCTCACGACTACCCCACCTGAAGGTGATCGCCCGGGCGTCCGTCTTCCGCTACAAGGGCAAGCATCCCGACCTGGCGAGCGTCGCCAGGGAGCTCGGCGTTCGCGCGGTCGTCAGTGGACGGGTCTCCCAGCGCGGGGACGGCTTTTCCGTGTCCGTCGCGCTGATGGACGCCCGGGAGAACAAGCAGCTCTGGGGCGCCACGTACAACCGGCGCTCTTCGGACCTGGTCGTGGCCCACGAAGAGCTCGCCGCGGAGGTCGCCGAAAAGCTTCGTCTCGAGCTGACGGCGACCGAGCGAACGCTCCTGGCCAAGCGCGACACGGCGGACCCCGAAGCGTACCGGCTCTATCTGCGAGGCCGCTACCTCTCGAACGAGCGCACGGAGGCGGCGCTCAGGAAGGCGATCGAGTACTTCCAGGAGGCGATTGCCCGGGACCCCCGTTACGCCCTGGCCTATTCCGGGCTGGCCGACGTGCACTGCACCATGGCCACGTCCTACAACAAGCGGGCCGCGCCGCGGGAGGCCTATGCCCGCGCGCGAGCGGCGGCCCTCAGGGCGGTGGAGATCGACGCCGAGCTATCCGAGGCCCACGCCAGCCTGGGACAGATCCTCGTGCAATTCGATTGGGACTGGGCGGGGGCGGAAAAGGAGTTCCGCCGGGCCCTGGAGCTCGGTCCCTCCAACGGCGTCGCCCTGCACTGGCGCTCACATTGCTACCTGGCGCTGGGCCGGTTCGACGAGTCCGCCCGAGACTCCCTGCGCGCGCTGGACACGGATCCGGTCTCCGTCATGTTGAACATCCATCTCGGCGAGCATTACTACCTGGCCCGTCAGTACGATCTGGCCCTCGAGCAGTACCGAAGGGCGCTGGAGCTCAACCCCAACCATCCGAACGCGCGCCCCTTGCTGGCGCTGGTCTACGAGGCGAAGGGCATGTACGCGCAGGCGATCGCGGAGCTCGAGGCCGCGGAGCCGTTCTGGACCGGCACCAGTCGGGTCAAGGGTCCGCTCGGTCGCGTCTATGGCCTCGCGGGGCGGCGGGCC
>QHVP01000643.1 GCA_003222295.1 Acidobacteriota bacterium
ATGGCCGTGCGGAGCAGACCGTTCGCGTCCTGGGCGTTGGAGGGGATGATCACGCGCAGCCCGGGGATGTGCGTGAAGAGCACCTCGCCGCATTGGCTGTGGTAGATCGCGCCGCCCTGGAGGTACCCGCCGTAGGTCACGCGGATGACCATGGGGCACTTCCAGACGTTGTTGGAGCGCCAGCGGATCACCGCCAGCTCATTGCGGATCTGCATGTACGCCGGCCAGATGTAATCGAAGAACTGGATCTCGGCCACCGGCTTGAGCCCGCGCACGGCCATGCCGATGCCGCGGCCGACGATACTGGCCTCGGCCAGCGAGGTGTTGAACACGCGGGAGGAGCCGAACTTGCGCTGGAGGTTGTGCGTGACCTTGAAGACGCCGCCTTTGCCCTTGACCGCGGGCAGGCTCTCCTCCCGGCTGCAGTCGGCCACGTCCTCGCCGAAGACCACGACGGCGTCGCTTCGGGCCATCTCGTCGTGCAGGCAGGCATTGAGGAGGTCGACCATGGTCTTGGGATCACCCACCGGCCGCGGCTCCGTGCGGAACGCCTCGGAGCAGGGATCCACGTCGGGCGAGTAGACGTAGAGGGGCGCGCTCCTGGCGTCGGGCGCGGGTGCGGAGAGCGCGGCGTCGGCGGCGGCGTTGATCTCGCGGTCCACTTCCTCGCGGAGCGCGGCCAGCTCCTCCTCCCGCGCCACGCCCTCCTCCCGAAGGAAGGCAGGGTAGGCGACGAGGGGGTCGCGGCGGGCATCCGCCTGCCGCTCCCCCGCGGTGCGATAGAGGGTCTCGTCGTCGGAGAGGGAATGCGAGTAGGGCCGGATCACGTGGGCGTGCACGAGAGCCGGCCCGCGGCGGGCACGACACCAGGCCACCGCCTCCCGCATCACGGCCAGGCTGGCCAGCGGGTCGCAGCCGTCCACCTCGCGCACGAGCATGTCGGGGAACGAGCGCACGAGCTTCGAGATGCTGCCGCCCGCGGTCTGCACCTCGACCGGCACCGAGATCGCGTATCCGTTGTCCTCCACCAGGTAGACGATGGGCAGCTTCTTGCCCGAGGCCGTGTTCAGGCTCTCGCAGAACTCGCCTTCCGAGGTCGTACCCTCGCCCGCGGAGCAGTACACGACCTCGTCCGGCCGGCTGTCCAGGAGGGGACCCGCTTCCGCCGAGCCCACGGCCTGCACGAACTGGGTACCGGTGGGCGAGGACTTGGTCACGACGTTGAGACGGCGCACGCCCCAGTGGGAGGGCATCTGGCGGCCGCCGGAGCTGGGATCGTCGCGGGCGCCGGTCGCGCCCATCAGCATCTCCGTCGCCGTCATGCCGAGCTGGAGCATCAGCGCGCGGTCCCGGTAGTACGCGTAGAACCAATCCTCGCCGGGGCGGAGGGCCATGCCCGCCGCCACCAGGACGGCTTCGTGCCCGGCCCCGCTGATCTGGAAGTAGATCTTGTTCTGGCGCTTGAGCTGGATCTCCTTGTCGTCGATCCGGCGCGAGAGGTACATCGTCCGGTAGATGTGGAGCAGCGTCGCGCGGTCGAGGCCCTGGAGCTTGTCGACGGACTGAGTCGCCAAATGACCTCGAGCGCGATGGACCGGACGACGGGGTGAGAGGGCCGGACAGGCCCCGCGGTCATTCTAACGCATGGTTGAGGCGCGCCGCGCGCAACCCGGGTCCGTCCGCGGCCTCACCCCGGCGATACACTTGCACCCGGAGGTGCCGATGCCGGTTTCGATGAGGTCGTGGGCCTGCGTCTTCGCCGTCCTCGCCGCCGCCCCCCTGGCCGCGGCTCCTCGCACCTACGTGGTCGACCCTGCGCAGAGCGCGGTGCGCATCCACGTGGGCAAGTCGGGGGCCTTCAGCTTCGCCGGGCACACGCACGAGGTGGCGGCCCCCGTCCTCTCGGGCGAGGTCACGGCGGATCCGGCCGATCTCGCCGCCTCACGCGTGGCCCTCACGTTCGAAGCCGGCGCGCTCAAGGTCCGGCCGGAGGGCGAGCCGGCGGGGGATCCGCCGAAGGTCGAGGAGGCCATGCGCGGTCCCAAGGTGCTCGACGCCGCGCGGTTCCCGACCATCAGCTTCAAGTCGCAGCGCGTGAGCGGCCGTGAGGCGGGCGGGGGGGCCTACGACCTCGAGCTGGCCGGAGAGATCGCGCTGCACGGAGTGACCCGCCCGATCACGCTTCCCGTGCACGTGGAGGTCGCGGGGGACACCTTGACCGCTTCCGGGAAGGCCGTCCTGCGCCACGACCAGTTCGGGATGCAGCCGGTCAGCGTGGCCGGCGGGTCGGTGAAGGTGAAGAACGAAATCGCCATCGACTACCGCATCGTGGCCCGCGGCCGATAATGTCGGAGAGGCGCGGAATTCCGACAAAAATATGGGGAGATTCGCCGGCCGTCCCGTGCCTATAATCCGCGCGAGTTCGAGGAGGAGATGAGTCATGTCTGAGGTTACGGGGCGGCTCTGGGCGGTCAGTCAGGCCACGACGCGCAACATCCGTTTGGTGCCGGAGCTGGCCGGCGGAGCGAAGGTCGTGGAGGTGTTCGGCAGCAACACGTTCGACGTGAGCGCGATGAAGGAGAAGCTGCCCAAGCCCGTCTTCAAGCCCCTCCAGGAGACGATCCGGCGGGGAACGCGCCTCGATCCCGCCATCGCCAACGAGGTGGCGCACGCCATCAAGGAGTGGGCCCTGGGCAAGGGCGCGAGCCACTTCTGCCACTGGTTCCAGCCGCTGACGGGGCTGACCGCGGAAAAGCACGACGCCTTCCTCACCTTCGACGACGACGGGCACCCCATGGAGCGCTTCAGCGGGGCGCAGCTCATCCAGAGCGAGCCCGATGCCT
>QHVP01000113.1:0-10822 GCA_003222295.1 Acidobacteriota bacterium
CCCCCGGTACCGCTCTGCCCCGCACCTGCTCTGCGGGAGTGTTCTTATGCTCCGATTCCAAGTCCATGTCAAGAACGTCCACCCTGCTCCCTGGACGCGGAGTGAAGCCGCCAACCGCCTGCGAGAGACGGGCCCGTCGAGGGGGACAACGCCGGCGAGGGAGGCCGCATTCCCCGCCTGGTGTTAGAATTTCCTCCCGCATGAACCCCCGCCTCGAGCAACTGATTCACCTCCAGCGCGTGGAGAGCGACCTGAGGCGGACGCAAGCCGGGCTGGCCGAGATCCCCAAGCGGAAGGCGGAGTTGGAGGCGGAGCTGGCCGCGGATCGGGCCCACCTCGACGCCGCGCGCCACTCTCTGGACGACTCGCTCAAGGCGCGCAAGCGCCACGAGGGATCCCTCCAGGACCTCGAGGGCAAGCGCTCGAAGTACAAGGGCCAGCTCATGGAGGTCAAGACCAACAAGGAGTACACGGCCATGCTCCACGAGATCGAGGCCGTGGAGCGGGAGATCCGCGCCATCGAGGACCAGATCCTGGCCGAGATGGAGAAGGCGGAGTCGCTCACCGGCGAGGTCAAGGGGGAGGAAGTCGGCTTCAAGGCCCGCGAGGAGCGCCACCGCACGGACGTGCGCGGCCTCGACGAGCGTGCGCGGGTCCTGGAGGGCGACGCCGCGCGGCTGGGCGCGGAGCGGGACCAGGTGGCCAAGGGCCTCGACGACGACACGCTGGAGATGTTCCAGCGCATCGCCAAGCTCCGCGGATCGGCCATGGCGGAAGCGCGCGACGGCATGTGCCAGGTCTGCCACGTCAAGCTGCGCCTGCAGATGTACGCGGACCTCAAGCGCAACGAAGAGATCGTACAGTGCCCGGCCTGCAACCGCATCCTCTATTACGAGCCGCCCGTTCCCGTCACCGTACCCGAGCCCTGAGCGACCCGCTCCACATCCACATCGACGGGGCCAGCCGGGGCAACCCCGGGGAGGCGGGGTTCGGCGTGTACGTCACCACGCCCGAGGGAGCCCCGGTCGCGGAGCTGTACGGCTATCTGGGCCGGGCCAGCAACAACGTCGCGGAGTACCAGGCCCTGATCCACGCGCTCAGGTACGCGCTGGGCCGAGGCGCGACGGACGTGAAGGTGTTCTCCGATTCGGAGCTGGTGGTGCGCCAGATCGGCGGGCAGTATCGCGTCAGGCATCCGGACATGGTCCCGCTGCACGGCAAGGCGAAGGGACTTCTCTCGCGCTTCGACAAGGCCAGCGTGTCCCACGTCCGCCGCGAGCAGAACAAGGACGCGGACCGCCTGGCCAATCGAGCGCTGGACGAGAAAGCCTCGAAGCTGGAGTAGGCGCCGTTCGTGATGGACGATGGAGTACGACCGTCTGTGCGCGGCCAAGACCACGGTATCACCCGGAGCGGGGCCTCTGTCAGTGCATTCACTCGCGGGTTGCCTGACAGCACTGCGGCCACCGACGGGCTGGTTGGCTGCGGAGGGAGCGCGCGCACTGCTTTACGTGGGATAGACAAGTTCCAGCGCGTGCGAGCGTCCCCGCGAGGGTGATACCGGTCTCGGCCGCGCACAGCCGGTGGGAGTGCTCGCCCGCTACTTCGCGAAACCCACGAAGTTGACCATGCGCCCCGCGCCTTTGCCCTCGCGACGGTACGAGTGGTACAGGTCGGCGCGGCACATCGTGCAGTCGGCCACGTGGTGGATGTGGTCGGGCGCGAGTCCTGCCTGCTCGAGCTGCCGGACGTTGGCGGCGCGCACGTCGAGGTGGGGCTTGCCCCGTGGCCCCGGACGGAAGAAGGCGGCACCGTCGGGCCCGAACACGCCGCGCAGCTCCTCTCCGACCTCGTAGCAGCAGGAACCGATCGAGGGGCCGAGCGCGGCCATGACGTCCGCGGGCCGGCTGCCGCGCGCGAGCAGGGCGCCGACGGCCTCGCGCGCCACCCCCGCCACCGTCCCGCGCCAGCCGGCGTGGGCGGCGGCCACGCGGCGGCGCACGGGATCGACGAGGAGGATGGGCTGGCAATCGGCGGTCTCGATGCCGAGGATCAGCCCGGCCTCGTCCGCGACCGCCGCGTCCGCTTCCGGCCGCCCGTCCCAAGGGGCGGCATGGACGCGGCATCCGTGCACCTGCTTGAGAAGCTGAAGGCGGCCGGCGCCGGCGAGGGCCTGCGCCATGCGGCGACGCGTCTCGTCGCGGTCCTCCCAACCCGGCGGTCCCAGGCGCTGCTCGAACCCGTGGACGAGGCCGGGCACGGCCTCGAGGGCGGGAACGGTGGTGGTACGGAGCGTGCGGCTCACGTCACCATCGTACCGTCAGGCGATCCGGCGGCGCCGCCCGACCGATTCCGCGATCCACCCGCCGATCAGGGCCGGGGCCACGCCCGCCAGGACCAGCAGACAGGCATGCATGGGCAGGACGTAGCGCAGCTCGAAATGCACGATCGACTGGAAGGCGACCTGGTAGAGCGGCACCACGAGCGTGAAGAGCGCGCGCCGCGGCGCCACCACGAGGAGTGCGGCCAATCCCACCAGCACGAGGGGCAAGGTCGCGACGGTTAGCGCCATCTGCAACGGACGCAGGCCGGGCCGCAGGACGCCGAGGAGTCGCCCGATGCGGACGGCGTCCCGGCTCGTGATCCGCGGGCGAAGCCGGGCGAGCAGCTCCGCGCCCCAGAGATGGGTCGCGGACCGGCCCTGTCCCGGCTCGTACAGCGTCTCGAGCGCCTCGTGCGAAACCGCGGCCCGCGCCGCGACCGGAGGCGCATCCGCTCCCGCGTAGTCCATCATCCGCGCCGCCCGCCGCAAGGCCGCGCCCGCGAACCACGCGGGATGCGCGGCGATGACGGCCAAACTGCGCCGCACGCGATCGCGGTCGCGCCGGATCCCATCCGGAGAGGCCCACCATTCGCCGTAGCGTGGGTCGCCGTACATCTCCGCCTCCTGCGCGGCCACGTCGATGTCGTCCGTGCGCGTCCCCCACGCGTTGCCGCTGGCCTCCCCGATGCCCTCCCACAGCACGACCCCGAGGTTGGTGCTCACGGGCACGAAGGCGCGATAGAGGACGAGGTTGCGGATGGTAATGGGAGCGACGGCGAGCACCGCGCCCGCGGTGAGCGCCGCCGCCGGCGCCCACTTCCGGGCCTGGGGACGGACGAGGATCGCGACCGCGGCCGCCACGGTGGGCCCGAGCAGGAGGAGGTTGGGCCGCAGCCAGACCGCGAGTCCCAGGGCCGCGCCCGCGGCCAGCGCGCGGCCGAGCGACACCGCTCTCCCGCGCGCGACCGGGACGAGGAGGACGAGCGCGACGAGGACCGGGATCGCGCACACCACGTCCGGCGTCAACAGCGCGGAGTAGTACGCGAGGTGCGGAAGGAGCGCGGCGAGGAGGCCGGATCCGATGGCGGGACGGCGGCCGAGAAGGGTGTCCGCGACCAGGAAGACCACCACCGGCACCAGCGCGTTCAGCGCGTTCTGCACGAGCTGGGCCGCGAAGAGCCCGCGCCCCACGAGGCGATAGATGGCGGCGAGGAGGATCGAATATCCAGGCGGGCGGGAGAGGAGACCGGTGTCGGAGGGATCGACGCCGGAAACGAAGAGGAGCCCGTCGCCCCGGAGGATGGCGGCGGCGCCTTCGTCATAGCGCTGCATCATGCGCGAGCCCGGCTGCTCCTGCGATTCCAGCGCGGGCGCCAGGTCCACGGCGTAGAGCGAGCGCACGGCCAGCGCGATCAGGAAGACCGACGTCATCCAGGCGGCGCGATGGCGGCGGCGGCGCGGGCCGAGGAGGCGCGTGATGCGAAGAATGGTCGCCGGCGAAGTCACGCGCGGGAAAGGTCGCACACTCCGGCCGACCTTGCCAACGTTCGCAGCGGCGTGGTAACAATGCCCGTGACCACCCTGTCCGCCCCCGCGCCCGACGTCGTGCCCGCGCCCGCGGCCCATCCCGGGGCGGATCGGATGACGGCGGACTTCCTGCGTGCGGTGCGCGTCGCCGTCTTCGGCAGCACGCTGCTCCCCCTGATCACGACGCTCTGCAGCGCCTGGCTGCTCCCGGGTCCCGAGCACCAGGTCCGCATGCGCGAGCTGATCCTCCACTTCCTGATGATCGCGGCCGTCAACGTGGCGGTCACGCTCGCGCTCGCCCGCGGGACGGCTCTGTTCGACCAGTGGTCCCGCGCGCAGGCCGCCTTCCTCGACGCCCTCCCCGTCCGGCGGCTGGACCCGGCCATCGTGGCCGCGGCCGCGCTGAGCCTCTTCCTCGAACTGGCCGTCATCCGTTGGCAGGGATCGGTGTTCGAGCTCTTCGCCCTCTACAAGAACCTCGGCCTGCTCGCCTGCTTCGCCGGTCTGGGCCTGGGCTACGCGCTGGCCGGCCGCGAGCGCCTGCCCCTCTTCGCCACCTTGCCCCTTCTCGCGGGGCAGATGCTGCTCCTCACCTCGCTCCGCCACGGAATACCCGGCGCGCCCATCGAGACCAACGGCTACTCCTGGCGGGTGCAGAGCCTCCTGGCCACGCCGTTCCCCGAGCAGCGCAACATCGGCTTCGCGACCGCGCAGAGCGCGGCCCAGTTCATCGCCGCCTACGCGTTCCTGTCCGTGCTCTTCGTCCTGAGCGCGCTCGCCTTCCTGCCCGTGGGACAGCTCTGCGGGAGGCTCATGGCCCGGCGCGAGCAGCTGCGCGCATACGCACTGAACCTCGCGGGCAGCCTGGCCGGCGTCGTCCTGCTGCTCGTGGTCAGCGCGCTCTGGACGCCGCCTCTCGTGTGGTTCGCGCTGCTCTTCGCGCTCCTCGTCGCCTTCCAGGCCTTCGACCGGGGCGTGATCCTCGCCGGCGCGGGCGCGGCCCTGGTGGCCACCGTCGTGCTGGCCTGGCCGGTCTCGTTCCAGTGGGAGCGGATCTACTCGCCGTACCAGGTCATCGAGCATGGGCCCGGAGAGCGCGGCCTCACCGTCATCCGGGCCGCCGGCCATTACTACCAGAAGGTCCACGACCTCTCCGCGCAGGCCCAGGCCAGCTCGGAGGAACGTCATCGCATCGGCTTCTACTACGAGCTGCCCTACCGCGTGCACGGCACGCCCGGCAAGGTGGCCATCCTGGGGGCGGGCACCGGGAACGACGTGGCGGCGGCGCTGCGCGCGGGCGCGGAGCACGTGGACGCGATCGAGATCGATCCCGTGATCCTGCGTTTGGGCCGGCTCTACCATCCGGAGCGGCCCTACGACGATCCGCGCGTGCGCGGCATCGTGAACGACGCGCGCACGTACCTGCGCACCACGCCCGAGACGTACGACCTCATCGTCTACGGCCTGCTCGACTCGCACACGCTGCTCAGCCACGCCTCTAGCGTGCGTCTGGAGTCGTTCGTGTACACCGTGGAGGGCCTCCGCGAGGCGCGGGCGCGGCTGAAGGACGATGGGCTGCTCAGCCTGTCCTTCGCCGTGGTCTCGAAGGAGATCGGTCGAAAGATCTACCTGATGATGACGGAGGCTTTCGACGGGCGGCCGCCGCTGTGCCTGCGCGGCGCCTACGACGGATCGGTCATCTTCCTCCAGAGGAGGAACGGCGGCCTCACCGTCCCCGCCGGCCTCAGCCTCGACCGCCGCCAGGGCTTCTGGGTCATGGAGCGGTTCGAGGACCCGGGCGTGCGCGCGGACGTGTCGACCGACGACTGGCCCTTCCTCTACATCGCCGCGCGGGTCTATCCGCGGTCGTACCTGTTCATGGGCCTGGTCGTGATCCTTCTCTCCGCGCTCCTCACCGGCAACTTCATGCGCGAGCGTCCCGCCTTCAGCCATGCCGTGTTCTTCTTCCTGGGCGCCGGGTTCATGCTCGTCGAGACCAAGGCCATCACGGAGCTGGGCCTCACGTTCGGCAACACCTGGCACGTGATCGGGCTCTCGATCGGCGGCATCCTGGCCATGGCCTTCCTGGCCACGGTCACGGTGAGCCGATGGCGGCCGCGCGGCGTGGTGCTGCCTTTCGTGCTCCTGCTGGCGAGCCTCGGCCTCGGCTGGTACGTCTCGCGCGCGGGCGGATTCGCGCCCACGCCGACGGGCAAGCTCGCGGCGGTTGCGCTCTTGAGCCTGCCCAGCTTCTTCTCGGGGATCCTGTTCGCGCGCTTCCTGGACACCGGCGTCTCCATCGCGGGCGCGATGGCCGTGAACCTTCTGGGGGCGATGGTGGGCGGCCTGCTCGAATACAACTCGATGTACTTCGGATTCCGGTTCCTCTACGGGCTGGCCGCGGCGCTCTATGCCTGCGCGTTCCTGCTGGCCTGGAGGGCCCCCGCGCGCCTCGGCGCGCAGTGACCTCGCGCGCCGTCGGGGCCTGGGTCGCGCTGGCGCTGGCCGTCTACGCCGCGCTCGCGACCCTTTCCCAGCGCCACAAGTCGGCGGTCTTCGACGAGATCATCCATCTCCCGCCCGGCTACGCGATCGTGAAGCTGGGCGACCACCGGATGAATCCGCTGCACCCGCCGCTGGCGCGCGTGATCTCCGCCTGGCCCCTGCTGTTCATGGACGTCCACGTCGATGCCGACGACCTGGCCTGGCGCACGGCGCGGCCGTGGGAGTGGGGCAAGCGGTTCCTGTACCGCTGGAACGACGGCGACCGCCTGCTCTTCTGGGGCCGCCTGCCGATCGTGGCCCTGGCCATGATCCTGGCCGTCGCGGTCTTTCTCTGGGCCCGGCGGCTCTGGGGCCTGCCCGCGGGCTTCCTGGCGCTCCTGCTCTGCGTCCTCAATCCCGACGTGCTCGCCCACGGCCATCTCGCCACCGACGACCTGCCCGTCGTGCTGTTCGTGTTCCTGTCCGTGATCGCGTTCGAACGATTGGTCGAGCGAGTCACCCTCGCCCGCGTCGCCCTTGTCGCGCTCGCCGTCGGGGCGGCATTCGCCACGAAGTTCTCCGCTTTCGCCTTGCCCCCCATCCTGATCGCGCTGTCCCTGGTCATGGCGCTGCGACGCGAGGCCCTGAGCGTTGCCATCGGACGGCCGCGCGAAGTGCAGGGGCGCGGGACGAAGCTCCTGGTCCTCGTGGGCGTGGTGGTCGTCATCGGAGCGCTGGCCCTCGTCGTGGTGTGGGCGGCGTACGGCTTCCATTCCGCGCTCACTCCCGATCCCGCCGTCGACACGTTCATGCACGCGCACGACGCGCCCCCGGCCGTTCGCGAGCCGTCCGTCGTTCCTGCTCGGGGAGTACTCCGACACCGGCTGGTGGTACTACTTCCCCGTCGCCATCGCGCTGAAGGCGCCGCTCGCCCTCCTGCTCCTGGTCCTGGCGGCGGGAGCGCTCGCCTGGACGCGTCCGGCGCCGGGCCGGGCGCAATGGTTCGTGTGGCTTCCTCCGGCCCTCTTCCTCGCCCTCACCATGACGCAGAACATCAACATCGGACACCGGCACGTCCTCGCCATCTATCCTTTTCTATTCGTGGCCGCCTCGCGCGTGGCCAGCCTGGCCTGGTCGGCGCGGGGGCGCGGGGGCACGTGGGCGCGGGCCGGGGTGGCCGCCCTCGTCCTCTGGTACGCGGCCAGCGTCCTCCGCGTGCACCCGGACTACCTCGCGTACTTCAACGAGGCGGCGGGCGGCCCCGCGCAGGGTTGGCGCTGGCTCGTGGACTCGAACGTCGACTGGGGGCAGGACCTGCCCGGCCTCAAGCGCTACATGGACGCGAGCGGGATCCCGCGGGTGACGCTGTGCTACTTCGGCACCGCCGATCCCGCCTATTACGGGATCGCGGCCGACCGCCTGCCCAGCTACCAGCCTCCGCCGCCGTCCACGATCGTGCACGCCGTCCATCCGGGTGACGTGGTGGCCATCAGCGCCACGCACCTTCAGGGGCTGTACCTGGATCCCGAGATGCAGCCGCTGATGGCGCTCTTCCGCGCCCGCCGGCCCATCGCGACCATCGGGCACTCGATCTTCGTCTACAAAGCGGACTTCGCGTGGACGATGCCCTAGAAGAATCTCCACCAGAAAGCGACAGCGATCGTCGTGGGCGCGATCGTTGCCGCCAGAAGCAGCGCCGATGCGGTGCTCGGTGAGGCGTCGTCGCCGGGGCGCGCCGGCCGCGCGAGAGCGGCGACGAGGAGCACGGGCATGATGGGGATCCAGATGCGGCCCACCTCGCCACGCGTCTGGCCGGACACGAGGAGGACGAGCAGCGCGGCCAGGGCGCCCAGGCGAAACGCCTCGTCCGGCTGGAGGCGCGCGCGAGCGATCCACCGCCGCGCCGAGCGGGTCGCCGCGAAGACGAGCGACACCGCCACCGGCAGGCCGATGAACACGGCCAGGTCGAGGGGGTCGAAGACCAGCCACACCGCGTAGTCACGGGGCTGGGTGAAGAACTCGCGGTGGATGCGGAGCGCCGCGCGCGCGGATGCGATCGGATGGTGGCCGACGAGGGCGGGCGCCGCGAACGCCGCCGCCGTCACCAGCGCGGCCAGGGCGCACCATCGCAGCGCGCGCGTGAGCTTCACCCCGCTCGCCACGGACGCGGCGAGCACGGCCACCCCGCCGAGCGCGAGGAATGCCGGCGCGCCATAGGAGAGGGCGACGGCGAGGCCGCCCGCGAGCCCGGAAGCGATTGCCCAGGCGGCGCCCCGGCGCGCCCTTTCCGCGCCAAGCGCGCGGGCGAGGGCGGCCGCGGAAGCGGCCACGGGCAGGGCCAGAGCCTGATCGAACTGGGGCAGCATCAGCACCGGCCCGGGCAGGAGAGTCCAGAGCACGCCCAGGCGCGCGGACGCGAGCGGCCCGCAGCCGACGCCGCGGGCCAGGCCGGCCACCGGCCAGGCGGTGAGCACGCAGGCGAGCAGGATCAGGACGCCCCCGAGCACGGCCGCCGCCCGGCTGGAGGCGGCATGCTCAGGCCGCGCGCGCAGCGGGTTGGTCTCGGGGAGGCCGGACAACTGCAGCACGGCGCGCGTGAGGCCGGGCGCGTGGTCGCAGAGCGCCATGAGTCCGCGATAGACGAGCACCGGCCCCGGCGGATGCGTGGCCGCGTGCTTCGCGCCCTTGCGGAAGGTCGGCAGCAGCTCGTCGTGGCGGCGCAGGAACTCGAGAGGGTCGGCGGCCTCCGGTGACAGGGCGACGGTGTAGTACGACGTCGCCGTGCGATAGGCCACGCGCCCGAAGATCGTGGGGAGGACGCCGTCGGGCTCGAGGGCGATAAGCGCGAGCGGCAACGCCAGTCCGAGCACCGAGGCCAGGGCGAGCAGCACGCGCTGCGCGCGCGCGGGCCGGGAGAGCGCCCAGGCCGTACCGGACACCGCGAGCAGGGCCAGGATGGCCACGACGGCGACGAGGGCGGGCCAGAGCGGCCCGCTCACCGCGCCCTCGCGCAGCGGCCACTGCCATTCGGGCGGATAGGGGGCGGGACCGCGCAGCCACGGCACGCGGTCCCCGGACGCGGAGAGGAGGAACCCGGCCGTGACGGCGAGCCAGAGCACGCGCTCGCCGCGCGACGAGCCCTCGAGTGGCGGCGGAACCGTCACCGGCGGAGTATACCGTCCGGCCGCAGGGGCGCCCGCGGGCCGCGTGCTAAGATCTCCGGCTCCATGTCCGCTCGCCGGGCTCTGCTGGCGTCCCTCCTCGTCCCGCTGGCCGCCTGCGGCGGCGGCTCACCGACGGGTCCGGGCCCGAGCCCTTCCCCGGGCACGCAATCGGTGACCGTCGTCGTGTTCTACGACGAGAACGGCAACGGCACGCTCGATCCCGCCGAGGGCGCGCGCGTCCCCGACGTCGAGGTGAGCCTGGGCGGACGCTCCGCGCGCAGCGCGGTGGGAACCGGCCGCGCCGTGATCGACGGCGTGGCCGCGGGCAGCGTCATCCCCACCATCAACACCGCGACCTTGCCGCCGTTCTACACCGTCGGCCGCATGCCGACGGTGCAGGTGCCAACGACGGGCGAGGTCGCGATCCCGCTCGTCCTACCCATCGGGTCCAACCGGCCGAATACGTACATGGCGTTCGGCGACAGCATCACGGAGGGGAACAACTATCCCGGCGATCCGTCCTATCGAGGGCCGCTGGCCAGCAAGCTGCAGCAGCACTTCGCGCGCGCCACCGTGCTCAACGAGGGCGTCGGGTCCACGAAGAGCAACCAGGGCGCGCTCCGCATCGACGGCCCGCTCAACGCGGATCGACCCGCCTACACGCTGATCCTCTACGGCACGAACGACTGGGGCCAGAGCGAGTGCAAGCGCCCGGACCAGCTCGCCACCACCTGCTTCACGATCGCGAGCCTGCGCGACATCATCCTGTCCGCGAAGGGCTCGTCGAGCCTGCCCGTGCTGGCCACGATACCGGCCGTCAACGTGGGCTACGACTTCCGCGCGCCCCAGCAACGCGAAGACTGGGTGGAAGCGGTCAACGTGCAGGTGCGCGACCTCGCCCGCGAGCAGGGCGCGCTGCTGGCCGACGTGGAGAAGGCGATGCTCGCCGATCGCGACCCCAGCCGGCTGTTCGTGGACCACATCCATCCCAACGCGGAGGGCGAGGAGATCATCTCCACCGCGTTCTTCCAGGCCATCGCCCACGGCGCCCGGACGGGCGCCGCCTTCACGGGCGAGGTGATGGACCTGGACGCCCCGATGGCGCGGCCGGTGCCGCAGGTGCTCTCGCGGCCTTCCCTGCGCTCGCGCCGCCGCTAAGCCCGCTCCGCGGACCGTCCTCCTCCGCGACGGGAACATCCGTCCCCAGCCGGCGCACGGGCTCGACCAGGCTCTGTCCGGCCAGACGGTGCGCGGTCTCGTTGGGATGGTGGTCGACGGGGTGGACCCATAGCGACTCGTCCGGCAACCCGTAGAGCGCGGACAA
>QHVP01000113.1:10841-12085 GCA_003222295.1 Acidobacteriota bacterium
GAGGCCGACGAGCAGGGGCCACGACGCGACGAGGAACCGGCCCCCGCGCGCCTGCGTCTGGCCGTTCATCTCGCGCAGGTACGCTTGCGTGCGCTCCCAGCCTTCGCGGTTGGGCTCCCCGTACATGTCCCGGTACCAGCGGGTGGTGTCCCGTCCCACCCGATACGACTAGAAGCGGTCGCGCACGAACGCGAACAGGCGCAGGTCCCACGGCCGCAACCGGCTCTGGTCGTCCTCGCGGAACATGCGGCCGCGGTCGAGGATCCAGTCGTTCAGGTAGGCCTGGCGCGCCTGGAAGGCCGGGGACCGGACGGCATCGTTGAGGACCATTCCGTAGATCACAACGTCGGGCTGGAGGCCGAGGACGGTCTCGAACAGGTCGTACAGCGCGGGGAAGTCGTAGCCGCGGCGGGCGCAGTTGAAGACCTCCCAACGCCCCGACTCCGCGCCCGTGTTGAGCAGGCGATGGAGGACGCGCCCGTAGGTGTCCTCTTCCCTCACGCCCATGCCTTCCGAGAACGAGTCGCCGATGACGGCCACGCGGACCACGCCCGGCCGATGCGGCCCGATCTCGGGCGATCGGAACTGCTGGGAGCTGTAGCGGCGCTCGACGGCGAAGGGCGTCTGCCGCGCGGCGTCGTCGAGACGGGCGAGGCCGAGGGCCCGGTATTTCTCCACCGTCGCGGGGTCCCGCAGGTTGATGTCGAAGTAGCCGTTCGTGTGCTGGAAGCCCACGGGGGCATACCCGGCGAGCCGGAGCACACCTTCGGTAAGCAACAGAGTCAGAAGGGTCGAGGCGGCGGCGAGTCCGGCCCGCGCGCCCAGACCCGAGAGGGATCGCATCCGTCGGGAATGATATGCTGCCGGCGCCGGTGACGCCGGTCGATTGAACGCTCGGGGAACGCTCTTGCCTCTGCCCGTGAGAGTCCGGCCGGTACTGGTCAGCGCCGCTCTGCTGTGCGCGGCGTCCAGTGTGACTGGACAGACGCCGGCTCCCTCGCCGACTCCCTTGCCGCAGGACCAGCTCACGCTGCAAGCGCGCGCGAACGTGGTCCAGGGTTCGGGGGCGCGGGCGCTGGGCATGGGCGGCGCCTTCCTGGCCCGGGCCGACGATGCGACGGCGGCGTCCTGGAACCCCGCGGGGCTCAGCTACCTCCGGCTCCCCGAGATCTCCTTCGTTTACTCTGGCGGGAACATCCACAGTCGGGCCACGAACCCCGCCACGAGCGACTTCTCGGACGATC
>QHVP01000644.1 GCA_003222295.1 Acidobacteriota bacterium
GCCCGGCGCGGGGTGCGCCTCACGCTCTCCTACGAGACGCGTGGCTTCTGGTCACTCCACCCTTGGACGGTCCCGCAGGTGCTCGCACCCGTGAGTTGGCGTGCGCTCCCCGAGTACTCGCCACGCTCGGGGGAGCTGTTCGAGGTCTGGGACCCGTTCCTGCGCTCGCTCTACCTGGGCGCGCCGGCGCTGGCCCTGGTGGCGGCGGCGTGGGCACCGTCGCGGGCGCCCTGGCGACGGCGCCTGACCCTTCTGGCCGTCGTAGCGTTCCTGCTCGCCCTCGGCCGGCACACGCCCCTTTATGGCGCCGCGACGACCCTGGTTCCTCCGCTCGGCGTCCTGCGCTATCCGATCAAGTTCGCCGTGCTCTCGGCGCTGGCCTGGGCCCTCCTGGCCGCGGCCGGCGCGGAGGCCTGGCGCCAGAAGTCCGCGATCGCGCGGAGCCGCTGGATGCGGTGAGTGATCGTGCCGTGCGCGCTGGTGGCGCTGGCCCTCGGGGGCGCCGCCCTGGCCGCCGCGCGCGCCCCCCGGTCCGCGGTCGAGCGCCTGCTGCTCGCGCCGGATCCCGCGGCCGCGGGCGCGGCGCTTCTCTCTCCAGCCGCTCGCGCCCTCGCCGCCGCCGCCGTGCTCCTCGTCGTCGCGGTGATCCTCGGCGCGCTGAAGTCCCGCCGCGCATTCGCCGCCGCGGCTGCGCTCGTGGTGGGGGACCTCCTCTGGACGCATCGCGGACTCAATCCCAGCGCCTCGGCCTCCTTCTACCGGTATCGTCCCGAGATCCTGCGCGCGCAGACCGTGCAGCCGGGAATGCGCGTCTACGCCGCGGATTACGTGGCCACGGGCGGGCGCACGCCGCGTCGTGCTCTCGCCGGCGCGTTTATGGACATTCCGCCCGGCTTCCAGCCCGTAGTGTCGCTGGCCCTCGGACTGCAGGCGTACCTCTACCCGCCGACCTCGGCGCGCTGGGGTGTGTACGGCAGCTTCGACCGCGACCTGCTCGGGTTCACCTCCCGCGGCGTGAGCGAGCTGCGCGCCGCCCTCGAGGCCGCGGAAGACACCCCCGCCTACGCGCCGCTGTTGCGGCTGGGCGCGGTCGACGTCGTCATCGCGCTGCACGATCTCGAAGCGCCATTCGAACCGGCGGGCACGTTCGCGGACGTGGCGCGCCGCCTGCCGACACGGGCCTTTCGCGTGCCCCGACCGCTGCCGCGCACGCTTGCGGTGACGCGCGCGGTGGCGCGACGCGGGAGCGAGGACGTGGGCCCGTTCGTCACGGGCGAGCTCGATCCGGCCTCGACGGTCATCCTGGACTCCGGACCCTTGCCTCCCGGCGCGACGGACGGAGATACGCCCCCGGCCCATCTGGAAGGGCTCATCGAGCGGCCGGACCACCTCCGGGCATCGGTGGAGGCCGGCCGGCCCGCCTGGTTCGTATGGGTCAGCGCCTACGATCCGGGCTGGCGCGCGACCGTCGACGGCCATCCGGCGCCCGTACTGATCGCGAACCACGCGTTCATGGCCGTGGGTCTCCCCGCGGGAAGCCACGTCGTGGAGCTGCGCTATCGCCCGCGATCGGTGGCGCTGGGATCGGCGGCGAGCCTCGCCGGCCTCGCCATCGGAGTGGCGCTGGTGTGGAAACGGCCGCGCTGAACCTTCGGCACCGCCGACCTCGTCCGCTATTCTCGGCCATGCCCGTGCTGGCCGTGGCCATGGCCGTCCTAGGGCTCTCGACGCTCGGCCTGGCCCTTCTCGTCGAGCCGGTGCCCACCTGGTACTACCACCTCGCCTGGTGGTCCTACATCGCGGCCGCGGACGACCTCAACCGCCGTCGGGGCGGCCGCTCGCTCCTGCGCGACCGGCCCGCGCACTTCCTGTGGCTGGCCGGCGTGTCCGTTCTCTGGTGGACGCTCTTCGAGCTCATCAACCTCCGCCTCGGCAACTGGTACTACGTGATGAGCGTGCCGTGGACGCCGCTGCGTTGGGCGGCGGGCGTGCTCGCGTTCGCCAGCGTCCTGCCCGGGATCGTGGAAACCCTCGAGCTGCTCGAGAACCTGGGCGTGCCTCGCTCCGTGCGCGTGCGCCCGCTGGCCTGGCCTTTGGGCAAGGAGCGAGCCGTGATCGCGCTTGGTCTCGCGTGCCTGCTCCTGCCCCTGCTGTGGCCGGACGTCTTCTTCCCGCTGACGTGGGGCAGCCTCGTCTTCCTGCTGGAACCCTGGAATCGCCGGCACGCGCGGCGCAGCTTCCTGCGCGACCTCGAGGCGGGAGAGGCCGGACCGTTCCTTCGCACCCTCCTGGCCGGGTTGATCTGCGGCGGCCTCTGGGAGGCCTGGAACTTCTGGGCGCGCACGAAATGGACCTACACCGTGCCCCTCTTCGAAGGGATGAAGGTGTTCGAGATGCCTCTGGCCGGATTTCTCGGGTTCCCGCCCTTCGCGGTCGAGTGCGTCGTGCTCCTCCGTTTCCTGGGGGCGTGGCGGGATCGCCTCACGCCGCGCGCCGTGCGCGTGTCGCGAGTGCTCGCCCTCGTCGCGGGGCCTCTTGCCGTGCTCGGGATGTTCACGGCCGTCGATCCGGTCGTGGTGGACTCCGTCTACGTCCCCCTCGCGGGGCTGGACGTGGTGCCGGCGGCGACGCGCGCGCGGCTGAGCGCGGCGGGGCTGGTCAGTCCGGAGCGGTTCCTTCGCGAGACTTCGGACGCGGGGCGGCGCCGCGGCTGGGCCATCCGCACGTCGATCCCGCTCGCCGAGCTGGAGTCGGCGCGGGCGCAGGTCGCGCTCGTCATGCACCGGGGGATCGGCCTGGAGCGCACGCACGATCTGGCCGCCCTCGGCATCCGCACCCGAGACGATCTGGCCCGGTGGCGGGCGGACGCGCTGGCAGCGGCCATCGCGCAACGCCATCCCGGCGACCGGCGCAACCGGTTCCTCGAACGGCGCGCCCGCGTGTGGACGAGCGGCCTCGGGGATGCTAGGGCAGGCGGCGCGCGATGATCGCGGCGGCGACGATGAGCGCGCCCGCCTTCACGAGGTCGGCCAGCATGTAGCCCGCGTGCAGCAGGCCGAAGCGGCGCCCGTCCGCAGGCGGGAGAGGCCTGGGCACGA
>QHVP01000645.1 GCA_003222295.1 Acidobacteriota bacterium
AAGATCATGCACGCGGAGATTCGCATCGGCGATTCGCCGATCATGCTCATGGACGCGATGATGGGCGGGAAGGGGCCCAAGGCTTTGGGCGGATCGCCGGCGTCGCTCTGGGTGTACGTGGACGATTGCGACTCGCTGTTCAAGCGCGCCGTGGCCGCGGGCGGGAAAGTGATTCCGCACGGTGAGATGACGGATCAGTTCTGGGGCGATCGTTCCGGCACGTTCACCGACCCGCACGGGTACACCTGGAGCATCGCGACGCACAAGGAAGACCTCACTCCACAGGAGATGAAGCAGCGGCAGGATCAGTTCATGAAGCAGTTCGCGACGAAAGCCTGAACGTTGCCTCCCCGCGGGCTCCCTGCTCCTGGGGAACCCGCGGGGATCTCTCTCACTGGAAACAAGACATGCGGCGAAACACGGCTCGAGCGCTCGCCCTCGCCGCATTCATGGCGGGTCGGGCCGGCGCGCAGACCGTGGACATCTGGGAGGGCGCCGCTCCCGGATCCGAGACGTGGACGCAGAAGGAAACGACCGTCGAAGACACTCCGCTGGGCTCCGTCGTCTTCAACGTGGTCACCCCGACGCTCACGGCGTACCTTCCCGAAAGGGCGAAAGCGACAGGAACGGGCGTGATCATCGCGCCCGGAGGCGCGTTCGTCGCGCTCGCCATCGACCGGGAAGGCCGCGACGTCGCGCGCTGGCTCCAGGAGAGAGGCGTCGCCGCGTTCGTCCTCAAGTACCGGATCATGGAGAAGCGCGGGGAAGGCATCCCGAAAGGAATGGACATGGACGCCGCCGCGCGATACGGCATTGCGGACGGAGTCCAGGCCCTCAAGGTCGTTCGTCAGCGTGCCGCTCAGTGGGGCGTCTCCCCCGGACGCCTCGGCTTCATGGGCTTCTCGGCCGGCGCCATGGTGACGAGCGGAACCCTCTGGGCGGACGCGGAGGCTCGCCCGAGCTTCGCGGGGATCATTTACGGTGCTCCCTTCGGCGCCATGCCGGCCATACCGAAGGAGCTGCCGCCGATCTTCCTGGCCTGGGCCCAGGACGACAACCTGGTCCTTGGTCCGGTGGTGAAGTTCCACGACGCGTTGCTGGCCGCCGGCCACAAGCCGGAGGTTCACGTCTACAGCGCGGGCGGCCACGGCTTCGGCCTGAAGAAACAGGGCACCACCAGCGATCACTGGATCGACGCGTTCTATTACTGGCTGGAAGCGCAGGGCCTGACGAAGCGCGCGGCGCAGTAGGCCGGCAGGCGCTCGTCGAGGGTGGTCAGCGGAAGTTCAAGAGCACCACGAACGCGATGCGGGTGTGGAAGAGGTCGTCGCGCACATGGGCGTCGGGGATCAGCTCGGCAAGGCGCGCGTCGATCGGCAGCATGGGGCCGCGGTCGAGGTCCTGGCCCTGGCGCAGGTCGCGCTCCATCGACAGGAAATAGCCGTCGATGCGCTCCAGCGCGAACTCGAGCCGCGCGAAGGTGTCATCGAGAGGCTGCCCGCGGGGGACGAACTCCTGCTCCACGAAGGCGCGGAACGCGGCCGCGTTCCCGTCCTCCGCGCGCCACCGGCGCCGCACCTGATCCAGCCCGCGTGCGATGCGTGCCTCCTCGGCGGCTCCATGCCGAGCGAGCAGCGTCTGGCGTGCGGTCGTGGCGGCGTCGTCGAGCGGATCGGCCGTCACGGGGACCGCGGCGAGAACGGCCGCGGCCGCCGCGACGATGAAGACGCTCCCTTCCCTCCTCACCACGCGATGCCGTAATCCTCGCCGTGGTTGCTCGACCCGCCCCAGAACGTCCCGTGCTTGTGGTCGAAGAGCACGGCATTGATGGGGCCCGACGTGAGCCGCTGGTACTCCAGCCGATAACCCATCCGCTGCAGCTCGCTGCGCACCCACTCCGGCATGGAGGCGTTCAGGGTGAGCCGCCCCGGCTCGGAGATGTGGACGCCGAACGAGTCCCGCATTTGATAGCTCGTGAAGTTCGGCGCCTCCACCGCTTCCTGGATGGTCATCCCGAACTCGACCACGTCGAGGAAGCACTGCAGCAGGTTCTGGTCCTGCGTGTCGCCGCCCTGGACGGCCATGGCCAGGAAGGGCTTGCCGTCCTTGAGGGCGAGGGTCGGCGTGAGCGTGACTCGAGGATGCTTGCCCGGCTCGATCACGTTGAAGGGGTTGTCGGCGGCATCGAGGACGAAGCTCTGCATGCGCTGGCTCATGCCGATCCCCGTGTGTCCGGCGATCACGGCGGGCACCCATCCGCCGCTGGGCGTCACGGAAACCACCCACCCCTCCTCGTCCGCGGCCTCGATGGACGTGGTGCCGGACGGGTTGTCCTGCTCACCACCGCGGCGCGGCATCACCTTGGGCTTGGGCGCGCCGGTCGTCCGCCAGGCGGCCAGCGCGTCGCGGTAGGGGTTCTCGCCGCCCTGGAAGGGATAGGGATCGCCCGGACGCACGTCGGGATCGTTCCGCTCCGCGCTCAACTGCGCCAGCCGCTGTTTCGCATACTCCTTGCTGAGCAGTCCCTTGACCGGCTCCTCGGGCGGGAAATAGATGTCGCCGTAATAGAAGTCGCGGTCGGCGAAGGCCAGGTTCATGGCCTGATAGACGGTGTGGACGTAGCGCGCGGAGTTGTAGCCCATGGCCTTGAGATCGACGTTCTCCAGGATGTTGAGCGCCTGCAGCATGGCCGGTCCCTGCGTCCAGACGTTGAGCTTGTAGACGTCGATTCCCTTGTAGGTGGTGTGGACCGGCTCCTCGATGCGCACCTTCCAGCTCGCCAGGTCCTCCTTGGTGATCAGGCCGCCCTGCTCGCGCATGCCGCGCACGAGCTCGTCGGCGATGTCGCCGCGATAGAAGCGGTCGTAGGCGGCCAGGATGGCCTCCTTGCGGGTCTTCTTCGCACGGAGCGCCCCCTGCTCGGCCTCGACGAGCTTGCGCAGCGTGGCCGCGAGGTCGGCCTGACGGAAGATCTCGCCCGGCTCCGGCGCTTCGTGCGTCTCGCCCAGGTGCGGGAAGAAGACGGCCTTCGAGTAGGGCCATTCCCGGGTCCGGTCCCGGGTGCGCTCGATCGTACGCACGAGCTGCGCCTCGATGGGATAGCCGTCGGCCATCTGGATGGCGGGAGCCAGCACGTCGGCGAGCGAGAGCCGCCCCCACTCCGCGAGCATGACCATGAGGCCGCCCGGCGTGCCCGGCGTGACCGCGGCCAGCGGCCCGAACTCCGGCGGGGCCACCATCTCCTTCGACTTGAAGAAGGCCGGCGTCGCCCCCGTCGGCGCCACGCCGAGCGCGTTCACGGCGATGACCTTCCCGGTCTTGGGGTTGTACACCAGGGCCTGCGTCTCGCCGCCCCAGCTCAGGGTGTCCCACATGGTGGTGGTCGCGGCGAGCATCGCGCAGGCGGCATCGACCGCGTTGCCGCCCTTGGCGAAGATCAACGCGCCCGCGGTGGCGCCCAGAGGCTTGCCGGTGATGGCGACCCAGTGCCGGCCATGCAACGGCGGTTTGGCGGTGGCCGCGCTCGTGATGTGATGCGGGGTCATCGCGATCGCCACGGCGACTCCGATGACGACCGCCCGGCGTTGCGCTCTGGACATCGATCCCCTCCCCGAAGCCCGCTACGACGTTCGCGTCCACATCCAGGCTCAGCGCGATCGATCCTCGTCGAGCAGCTCGACACAGTCGGCGTGGGCACGCCCGCTAAGCTGT
Source organism: Acidobacteriota bacterium (assembly GCA_003222295.1). GTDB lineage: Bacteria > Acidobacteriota > Vicinamibacteria > Fen-336 > Fen-336 > AA29. The sequence continues at coordinate 3,712 of QHVP01000645.1, forward strand.
CGACGGATCCGATCGGCGAGGGCGCGGGCATCGACGGCGCTTTTCCGGGAGGCCGTCTGGAGGATCTCGTATCTGTCCCGAGATGACGGACAAGAACCCGTGCCACTGGCTGCCCTCCCCGCTCGTGAAATGATAGCGCTTGTCTCAGCCTGCGCCGGGGCCGGGCTCATCCGGCGATACTGCTGCGCGACGAGTGAATCGGCCCCTGGTTCCGCTAGACTCGGCGTCGAATGGCGCACATCAAGGGGTTCGCGATCCGCGGGCTACTGAAGTCGGTCAAGGAGTCCGGAGGCTCGATCCCCGCCGTCCTCGCCGTCCTGCCCGCCGCCGAGCGTGCGACCTTCGATCGCTCGATCGTCGCGTCCGAGTGGTACCCCTACGCCTCATTCGTGGGTCTCGTGCGCGCCATCGACGGCATCCTGGGGAAGGGCGACCTCGCCCACGCGCGCGAGTTGGGCCGCGCCGCCGCCGCTCGTGACCTGGGTGGCACCTTCCGGATCATCTCGGCCGTGGCCTCGCCCAAGTTCCTGATCGAGCGGGGTCACATGTTCTGGGGGAAGTACTGCGACACGGGACGCCTCTCGCTCAGCGCCAGCCGGGAGAAATTCTTCGTTGCCCGGCTCGAGGGCTTTCCCGAGATCGACCGCGCCCACTGCCTGCTCATCGAGGGATGGCTGGAGGGCCTGGGTCATGCTCTGGGCGCCGTCGGCATGGCCAGCCGCCAGGTCCGCTGCGTGCACCGCGGCGACCCCGCGTGCGAGTTCGAAGGCTCCTGGGACGCGGACCGCCCCGGGGGTTGGCACGCCTAGTGGTCAGCGACTCTTTCCTCAGCATCCATGCCGTGCGCATCTTCGTGCACGACCTGGATCGGAGCCTCCGCTTCTACCTCGACCAGCTCGGCTTCCGGCTCGTCATCGACACCCGCCTCCAGTCCGGCGAGCGCTGGGTCGCGGTTTCCCCGCCCGACGGCAATGCCATCCTCAACCTCGTCGCTCCCCGACCGAAATCAATCGAGCACCGGCTCATCGGCCGCGCCACCCAGGTCGTCCTCATCACCGCCGACGTGACCGGCCGGTTCCAGGAGTGGTCGCGGAAGGGAGTCCGTTTCCTGAGCTCACCGCGGCTCCGGCGGATCAAGTACGACCCGGCGCCGGCCGCGCCCGCGCCGTCGCCCCGGCTGCTCGGGGAGGAGGCCCCGGTGTGGGGCAGCGTTTCCGCGCGCTTCCGCGACATCGATGGGAACACCTTCTCCCTCGTCAGCTTCGACGAGGTCACTCATGCCGTGGAGGCGGGGCGCCGCGCCATCGCCGAGAAGCTCGAAGCCGAGCGCCGCGCCGTTCACGAGCTGACGATTGCGCGGCAGGTCCAGGCCCGGCTCTTCCCGCAGTCCCGGCCCGCGCTGGAGTCGCTCGACTACGCGGGCGCCTGCTTCCCCGCGCAGGCGGTGGGCGGGGACTACTACGACTTCCTGACCCTGGGCCCCGACCACGTGGGCCTCGTCATCGGGGACGTGATGGGAAAGGGGATGGCGGCCGCCCTCCTCATGGCGAACCTCCAGGCCAACCTCCGCAGCCAGGTCGCGTACGCCCTCGACGAGCCGGGGCGCCTCCTCCAATCCGTCAACCAGCTCTTCTGCGAGAACTCGCCCGAAGGCGCCTTCGCGAGCCTCTTCTTCGCGGACTACCACGATCCCACGGGCGCGCTCCGCTACGTGAACTGTGGCCATCTCTGCGCGCTCGTTCTGCGCCGCGACGGGACCCTGGACCGCCTCGCCGCGACTTCGACGGTGCTGGGCCTCTTCCGGCAGTGGGATTGCGCGGTCGGGGAGTGCCATCTCGATCCCGACGATCTGCTGGCCCTCTATACGGACGGGGTCACGGAAGCGTTCGACGACAACGGCGAGGAGTTCGGCGAGCCGCGTCTCGTCGATGCCCTCCGCCGGCACCGGGATCGAGCGCCCGAGGCCCTCCTCTCCTGCCTCGTGGACGAGGTCCGCGCCTTCAGTCCCCACGAGCAGCACGACGACCTGACTCTCATCGTGGCCCGGTGCCGCAGCGCTGCCGGGACCGCCTCGTAGTTCGCTACGCCCGCGCGGCCTGGGCTTCCGTGGGCTGGCGGGTGCGGCCGGCCAGGCTCGCCGCCGCCGCCACGAGCTCGGCCGGCCGGACGGGCTTGGCGAGCTGAAGCTGGAAGCCGGAGAGAAGGGCGCGGGTGCGGTCGCCCGCGCCGAAAGCGGCGAGGGCCGCGGCCGGCGTCGCTCCCCCTTCTTCCGCGGGCAGGGCGCGGATC
>QHVP01000114.1 GCA_003222295.1 Acidobacteriota bacterium
TGCCCGCGTTGGTGTAGCCCACCAGCGCGACCACCGGGGCCTGCGCGCGCTGGCGCGCTTCGCGGCGCGTGTGCCGTGTGCGCCGCACCTTCTCGATCTCGTGCTTGACGTTCTGGATCCGCTGCCGGATGCGGCGGCGGTCCGTCTCCAGCTTCGTCTCCCCGGGCCCCCTGGTGCCGATGCCGCCGCCCAGGCGCGAGAGGAGCACGCCCTTCCCGGTCAGGCGCGGCAGCAGGTAGTCGAGCTGGGCCAGCTCCACCTGCAGGCGCCCTTCGCGCGTGCGCGCGCGCCGGGCGAAGATGTCGAGGATCAGCTGCGTGCGGTCCACCGTCTTGCGCTCGACCGTCGCCTCGACGTTGCGCTGCTGGGCGGGGGTGAGCTCGTCGTCGAAGACCACCAGGTCGGCCTCGCGCTCGTTGGACACGCGCGCCACCTCTTCGACCTTGCCGCGGCCGATGAGGGTGGCCGGATCCTTGCGCTTGCGCTCCTGGATGAGAGTGCCCACCACGCGGGCGCCCGCGCTCTCGACGAGCAACCCGAGCTCCTCGACCGACGCCTCGGTGCGCACCCGCTCCCGCGCGCCCGCGGAGACGCCGACGAGGATCGCCTTCTCTTGTCCGGCGGGAGCGCTGTCTCGGGCTCTGATGGTGGGTGTCGCCTCTGGTCGACGGAGCGCGCGACCCGTGCCGCGCCTCCGGGGACCAGTGTATCAGCGCTCCCCCGGGCGCAAAACCCCCTCGATCTCCTCCCACGGGATCACTCCCACGCGCAGGAGGCGCGGTGGCGTCGACGTGAGGTCGACGATCGTGGACGCGCCCGCACGTCCGTGGCCCGCGTCGAGAGCAAGGGCGGCCGCGGCACCCACCGCCTCCAGCGCGTCCGCGCACGTCATCGGAGGGCTGCCGCCCGCCCGGTTGGCCGAGGTCGAGACGAGCGGTCCGGCGCGGCGGCACAGCGCCCGCGTCAGCTCGAGATCGGGGACACGCACCGCGACGTGGCCGGTGCCGGCGGTGACGTCGGCGGGAACCGACGGCACGGCGGGCACCACGAGGGTGAGGGGCCCCGGCCAGAACCGGGCGGCCAGGCGGTCTGCGACCTCCGGCCACGCGCGGCAGAGATCTCGGGCCTGGGCCAGATCGGCGGCCACCACCGGCAGTGGCTTTCCCTCTTCGCGGCCCTTGGCCCGGCGCACGGCCACCCCCGCCGCGGCGTCGAGCACGCGTCCTCCCAGCGCATAGAGCGTGTCCGTCGGATAGATGAGGAGGGAGCCGGCGGAGAGCAGCTCCACCGCCATGGCCACGACCGCGGGATCCGGCGCGGTGCCGGACACGCGCACGACGTCGGTCGCCACTTCAGGCCGTCGTCGAGGTGGCCACGGGTGCGCCCGGCTCGGCCGGCGCCCACGACGTGTCGATGCCGCTCTTCTTGAACATGCTCAGCAGGCCCGCCTTGTCGAAGGCGTTGGCGTAGGCCTCCTGCGGGTCCACGACCTTCTTCTTCACGAGGTCGGCGAAGCTCTCGTTCATCAGGCACATTCCGTACTTCTTCCCCGTCTGCATGATCGACGGGATCTGGAAGATCTTGGCTTCCCGGATGAGGTTCGACACCGACGGGGTGCCGATCAGCACCTCGAGCACGGGAACGCGGCCGCCGCCGATCTTCTTGCAGAGCATCTGGCTGATCACGCCCTTGAGGCTCTCCGCGAGCATGACCCGGATCTGTCCCTGACGATCGGACGGGAACTGGTCGATGATGCGGTCCACCGTCGAGGGCGCGGACGAGGTGTGCAGCGTCCCGAACACGAGGTGCCCCGTCTCCGCGGTCTCGATGGCGATGGCGACCGTCTCCAGGTCCCGCATCTCCCCCACCAGCACGATGTCCGGATCCTCGCGCAAGGCCGCCCGCAGCGCGTCCTTGAAGGAATCGGTGTGCTCGCCCACCTGGCGCTGGTTGATCAGGTACTTCTTGTTCTCGTGCACGAACTCCAGCGGGTCCTCGATCGTGATGATGTGGTCGGTGCGGTGGCGGTTGATGTAATCGATGAGCGCGCAGAGCGTCGTCGACTTGCCGGACCCGGTGGGACCGGTGATCAGCACCAGGCCCTTGGGCAGATGGCAGAGTTGGAGGATCTCCTTCGGGAGGCCCATCTCTTCGGCGCTGATGATCTTGCTCGGGATCTGGCGGAACACGCCCCCCATCCCCTTGCGGTCCAGGAAGAAGTTGCAGCGGAAGCGGGCCAGGCCCCGGATCTCGTAGGCGAAGTCCGTGTCGTGGCGGCGCTTGAACTCCTCGCGGTTGCGCTCGGGCGCGATCGGCCACAGCAGCTTCTCGGTGTCGGCCGCGCTCAGCACGCCGCGATCGGCCAGCGTGCGGATCTCGCCGTCGTGGCGCACCATCGGCGGCGAGCCCGCGGAGATATGCAGGTCCGAGCCCTTCATGCCGACCAGCGTCCGCAGGAGCTCCTCCATGGCCACGGTCGTCCCCTCCACGGCGGCGACCCGTCCGGCACCGACCGCCGCCGGAGGCGCGGCGGGGGCCGTAGCCGTGCCCGCCGGCGCGGCCGTCTCGCCGACCGCGAAGCCGGCATGAGTCGCCCCCTGCCTCACCTCGGCCCGCGCCCGCACGGCTCCGATGCCCGCGAGCTGGAACCGCCACTCCGCCTTGCCCGCGGCCAGCGCCTGACGCGCCTCCGGCGTCATGAGCGGCGCCAGGAGCTGGTCGATCATGACCGGCGTCTGCTCCGGCCCCTGGACCTCACGCTCCCCCGCCGGCGTCACGATCACCATGCGGCGGCCCGGGATGAGGCGCAGCTCCTGTCCCCCGGCCTTCATCGTCGCCTGAAGCAATCTCTCGATGGACACTAGGCCTCCCGGGGCTCGGTGACGCGCGTGATGCGTTCCTTGCGTACGAGGTGCTCCCGGTCCCCGTCACGCACGATGAGGAACGAGTCGGGCCGGTTCAGGTAGTCCAGCACGCGCTGGTGCCCTTCCGGCATGTCGATGACCAGGATGCCGGCGACGATCCGCTCGCGGCATTCCACCTGCACGCGGCGATGGGGGCTCTCGACGCCCGGCTCTTCGAGCTCTCCCTCCACCACCACGCTCAGCACCACCACCTCGGCCTTGTTCAAGATGATGGGAGAGGACGCCTCCGCAGGCAGGAACGGGAAGAACGGGGTCGTGTCGTTCATCCATTCGTCGGGCCGCATCGGACCGGTGTGATGCGACGACGCCGCAGGGAGGAAGATCCGTCCCACGAACCACGTGCCGTCCCCGCAGACGATCTCCGCGTCGAAGGCGATCGTGGGCACGCGCAGCTCGCTCAAGCCGTCCTCCTCGCGGGAAGGGGGATTATGGTTCTCCCCCCGACGTTGGCGCAATTCGTCCGGCCGCCCACAGGACCTGGCGCGCCAGGCCTCTTAGCAGGCTCACCTCGCGGGGCGTCGGCCCCGCCCGCGCGATCAGGGCGCGCCACTCGGACAGGATGGGCTCGGGATGGTCACGGCTGAGGTACCCGATTCCCACGAGCGCCCGGCGCAGGTCGTCGAGCGCGGCTTCGACGTCGCCGGCCGTTGCGCGCCGGGCCCTGCTTTCCGGCCCCGCTGAGGCCGGCTCCGCGCCGACCGCGGCCAGGCGCAGCTCGTAGGCGACGACCAGGACGGCCTGGGCCAGGTTGAGCGAGGGGTGCGCCGGGTCGGAGGGGATGCGCACACGGATGTGGCACAAGGCCAGCTCTTCGTCGGTCAAGCCGCTGGCCTCGGGGCCGAACACGAGGGCCAGCCGGCCAGGGCCGGCAAGGTCGGCCGCCACGCCGGCCAGCCGTCGCGGCGTCCAGGCCTCCGGGTGGGCGCGGCCGGACGTGCCCGCGACGACGGTGCAGGCCGCGACCGCTTCGCGCAGGCTGGCCCGGGGGACGACGGCGTCGAGCACGTCCCACGCCCCGTAGGCCAGGGCCCGCGCCTCGGGCTGATCGAGGCCGTCCGGCGGACCCACGAGGGCCAGGGAGCGAAGGCCCATGTTCTTCAGGGCGCGGCACGCGGCGGCCACGTTGGCCGCCCGCGCCGGCCGCACGAGCACCACGTCGACACGTTCGAGGTCCATGGGGGTGCCAGTGTAACGTTTATACTTACGCGGGAATGTCCCGCCTCGCCCCGCGTATCTGCCTTCGATGAGATTCTTCCGGCCTCTTCCTCGCGGCCTGTCGCGCTGCCTGTCCGCCCTCGTCGTCCTGTCCTGGCTGGGGCAGATGGGCCTGCTCTACCGGTCCATCCAGGCCTCGACCACCAACCTCGCGAGCGACCTCTCCCGCTACGGCTCGTCCGCGCAGTGGCGCGGCGTGTACTCGCGTGGCGACAAGATCGGTTTCATGGTCGGCCAGACGGTGCCGACGGCGGACGGCTACGACATCCAGGAGGACGGGCGCATCCAGATGACGCTGCTCGGGGCGACGACGGCGGCGCGCCTGCATACGGCGGTGCAGGTGGACAAGGCCTTCGAGGTGCGGTCGTTCCAGTTCTCCATGGACCCGGGCACGGGCCCCATCGAGATCGGCGGCACGGTGGACGGGCGGCGCCTGCAGCTCACGGTCAAGACCCCGAGCGGCAGGCGCACGGAGACGCGCGAGCTCCCGGAGCGGCCCGCGCTCTCCCTGAACCTTTCGCGGCGGCTGGCCGCGGAGGGGCTCGCGCCGGGCAAGCACATCGAGACCACCGTGTTCGATCCCGCCACCTTGCGCAACGAGACCATGGTCATCGACGTGCAGGCGCGCGAAGTGGTGCGGGCGGCGAACCGTCCCGTCCCCGCCTTCAAGGTCCTGACGCGCTACGCCGGCATCACCTCGACCTCGTGGGTCACGGACACGGGCGAGGTGGTGCGCGAGGAGAGCCCGCTCGGCCTGATCGTCGTGAAGGAGACGCCGGAGAGCGCGACCGCGCTCTCCGTGCCCGGCGACGTGCAGGCGGACATGCTCGAGGCGGCGGCGGTCGTGCCGAGCCCGCCGCGCCGGATCGACGACCCGTCCGCGGTCGAGAAGCTGGTGGTCCGCCTCGACGGCGTCGACCTGTCCGGCCCCGACGTGCAGGGCGCCGGCCAGACGGTCAGCGGCAACGTCGTCGAGGTGCGTGACACGGAGACGCTGAAGGCGGAAGAGGCCACGCCCGATCTCTCCGCCTGGCTCCGCCCGGAGCTCTTCCTCGAGAGCGACGCGCCCGAGATCGTGGCCGAAGCGAAGAAGGCGGCCGCGGGCGCCACCGCCCCCCGCCTGATCGCGGAGCGGCTGACCCGGTACGTGAACGCGCTCCTGGAGAAGAAGCCGACGGTGAGCCTCCCCTCCGCGCTCGAAGTGCTGCGGACACGGGTGGGCGACTGCAACGAGCACACCGCGCTGTACGTGGCCATGGCGCGCGCGCTGGGCCTTCCGGCGCGGATCGCGGTCGGGCTCGTGTACGTGCGCGGCGGCTTCTATTACCACGCCTGGCCCGAGGTCTACGTGCAGGAAGGACGCGGGCAGGGACGGTGGCTGCCCGTCGATCCCACCCTCAACCAGTTCCCGGCCGACGCCACCCACATCCGGCTCGCCCGCGGCGGCCTGGATCGCCAGGTCGCCATCCTGCCCGCCATCGGGCACGCCAAGATGCGCGTCCTCGAGGTGAACGTGAAGGCGGGCTCCACGCCGCTCCTGGTCGGCCGGCCGGCCCAGGACCTGCGCCCCCTCGACCTCCCCATCCCCAAGCGCGACAGCGCGACCCATTGCTGGTCGCAGCCGTCCTGACCCCATGATCGCGGTCGAGGCCCTGGTCAAGACGTACGGCTCCTTCACGGCCGTGGACGGCGTGAGCCTCTCCGTCGAGCCGGGCGAGATCCATGGGTTCCTCGGTCCGAACGGGGCGGGCAAGACCACCACCATCCGCATCATCGCCGGCCTGCTCAAGCCCTCCAGCGGACGGATCACCATCAACGGCCACGATCTCGCCCAGGCTCCGGAAGCG
>QHVP01000115.1 GCA_003222295.1 Acidobacteriota bacterium
CACGAAGAGCGTGTGCATGGCCCCGTAGGCCATCGGATCGTTCGCGGCGAACACGGCGGTGAAGGCGATCCGGCGGCGGAGCAGGCTCTCGACCGCGCGGGCGCCCGAGGCGGCCTCGAAGTCGCCCTCCACGATCAAGCGGACGTCGCTCTTGATGCGCGCTTCCTGCAGCGCCTTGTTGAAGCCCAGCACGCGGTCCGCGGAGTGCTGGTGGCTGGAAGGCCCGGCGATGTGCACGATGCGCCGGTGCCCGAGCGCGATCAGGTGGCGGGTGGCCTCGTAGGCGCCGCCTGCGTTGTCGGCCACCGCGCAGCGGTCTTCGAGCCCCGCGATCCGCGGCCCCACGTTGACGAAAGGCAGCTTGCGGGCCAGCTCGCGGAGGCTCTCCTCGCGGAAGAACCCCACCGCGATGAGGGCGGAGATGCGGTTCCGCATCAGGAGCTCGATGGCGGCGTCCGCCTCCGCGGGCTGGGCGCCGCTCGCGAAGATCGGGTGGTAGCCGCTGTTGCGAAGGCCCGCCTCGATGCCCTTCAAGGCCTGGCCGTAGAAGTCGCTGGCCAGGTCCTCGGTCAGCACGCCGAAGGCGTGGGAGGTGCCGCGGGCCAGCCACTGCGCGACGACGCTGGGCTGGTAATGCACCTGCTCGATGACGGCCATCACCGCTCCGCGCTTCGCGGTGCTGACGCGCGCGTCCCGGTTGACCACGCGGGACACGGTGGCCGCGGAGACGCCGGCCAGACGCGCGATGTCGCGGATGGTCAAGGAGGATTCCTGGGGACCGGACCGGGCGCGCATCGGTGGCACGAAAGTATCGACCTCGCGCTGGCGCGTCAAGCGGGTTTCACTGCTCAGTGCGACTTGACCTGCCGCACGATCTCGAGGGCCAGGGGGTGGGTGGGGTTTCTCTGCAGGAGGCGTTCGATGACCTGCAGCCCTTCCCGTTGCCGGCCGGTGGCCAGGTAGATCTTCGCCAGCGTGATGTACGTGTTCTCGAACCCGGCGCGCGTTTCGATAAACCCTTCGAGGAGGCGGATCGCGTCGTCTTGCTGGCCGCGGGCGACGAGAACCAGGGCCAGGTTGTTCGCGGCCTCCCCGTAGTCGCCTCTATTCGCGAGCGCCTCGCGGAAGTAGTGCTCCGCTCGTTCCATCTGGCCTTCCCGGCCGAGGATGAGGCCGAGGTTGTTCAGGGCCTCGGGGAAATCGGGCTGGAGCTTCAGCGCCTTCTCATAGAGGTCGCGGGCCTCTTCGGGCCGGCCCGTCAGGAGGAGGGCATAGCCGAGGTTGTTGAGGGCGTCCGGGTAATCGGGCGTCGTGGCCAGGGCCGCTCGGAACTTCTCGATCGCGGCCGGCAGGTCCCCGTCTTGCGCCAACAGGGCGCCGAGGTCGTTGCTGGCCTCGTACAGATCCGGCTGCATGGCCAGGGCCCGCTCGAAGGCGGCCCTGGCCTTGGTCGTCTGACCGCTCTTCACGAGGAGGGTCCCGAGGCGGTAGAGGGTCGACGCGCTCGGGCTGCCCTGGGCGGCCCGCTCGAAGGCGACGACCGCCGCCGCGTCGAGACCCTGATCCAGAAGTTCCCGGCCGTAGGGCAGGTAGTTGCGGACGCCCAGCGGGGAAAGGAGCGTCCCCGCGAAGGGCAGCGCCCGCGCGAGACGCTCGGCCGGAGGGGCCTCGATCGTCGGAACGTCCCTCAGGATCTCGGCGACGTCCACGCGATCCCGGTACACCTTGACGACCCTGCCCTCCGCGTCGAGGAGGAAGGCCGTGGGCAGCGGCAGGTCCTGCCGGTTCATGAAGAGATGGCGGTAGAGGATCGCGTAGCTGCGCCCGACTTCCTCGCTCGCGAGAACCAACGGTACCGTGGTGGCGCCCGCGGCGGCGGCGCGGACCTTCGGCAGGTCTGCGGGTGGGTCGACGGCAACGGCGACGAAGCCAACGCCGGCCCGAGCGAGGGCCTCGGTCCCCCGTGCGAGCGATTGGAGGGCCGTGCGGGATGCGGTCACGGCGGTTTCCCACAACAGCACGATGGCGGGCCGCCCGCGCAGGGCGGAGAGAGAGCGCGAGGCGCCGCTCAGG
>QHVP01000116.1:0-1113 GCA_003222295.1 Acidobacteriota bacterium
TGGCGATCCATTCCTACGGCGACTTCCCCGCCGCCCGCACCGCGCTCGAGTTCCTGCGCAAGCTGCAGCGAGACGACGGGAAGATCCCGCACGAGATCTCGCAGAGCGCCGGGCTCATCCCCTGGTTCACCGAGTACAAGTACCCGTGGGACTCCACGGACGCGACGCCCCTCTACGTGGCCCTCCAGGCCGACCATTTCCGCCATACCGGCGACGCCGATTTCCTGCGCGCGAGCTGGGACTCGATCGTCAAGGCGTGGCGCTTCTCCGCCGCCACCGACACCGACGGCAACGGCCTCATCGAGAACACGAAGTTCGGCCACGGCTGGACCGAAGGCAGCCCGCCCTATCCTCCCCACGAAGAGATCTACCTGCAGGGGATCTGGATCGAGGCCTGTCGCGGCCTGGCCGAGCTCGCGGACGCGATGGGCGACGCGCCGCTGGCCGGCCAGGCGCGCGCGGCCGCCTCACGCACGCAGGCCGCGGTCGAGAAGACGTACTGGCTGGATGACCGCGGGTTCTATGCCTTCGCCACCGCCCTCGCGAAGCCGGAGAAGGAGTACAAGGCCGAGCCCGGCCCGCGGCGGGCGGCGCGACAGGCACGCATCGAGGCCCTGCGCGGACACGCCATCGTCGACGAGGACACCGTCCTGCCCGCGGTCCCGTTGTGGTGGCGCACCCTCGATCCCGCGCGCGCGGACTCCGAGATCGACCATCTGGGGTCCGCGGAGCTGGCCGCCGACTGGGGCCAGCGCCTCCTCTCGGAGAAGAGCGAGCTCTACGATCCGCTCTCGTATCACTACGGCTCGGTGTGGCCCTTGTTCACGGGTTGGGCCTCGGTGGGCGCGTACCAGTACGGCCGGCCGCACGTGGGATACCAGGCCCTCATGGCCAACGCGCTGCTGACGCTCCCGTGGGCGCTCGGCTACGTGACGGAGCTGCTCTCCGGAGAGTTCCACGCGCCCTTCGGGCGCTCCTCGCATCACCAGGTCTGGTCGGAGGCGATGGTGGTCTCGCCCCTCGTACGCGGCCTGCTCGGCATCGAGGTCGGCAACGCGGGCCGCCACCTGCGCTTCGCGCCGCAGCTCCCGGCGGACTGGGACCGCCTGACCG
>QHVP01000116.1:1136-10375 GCA_003222295.1 Acidobacteriota bacterium
GACTTCGTGCTCGAGCGCGCGCCCGGCCGCCTGACCATCACGGAGACGCTCGCGGCCGGTCCGCCGCCCGCCTTGAGCCTCGCGCCCGCGTTCCCGCTCGACGCGCGCATCCGTTCCGTCACCGTCGACGGCGGCGCGGCGGGCTTCCGGGCGCAGGCCGAAGGTGACGTGCAGCGTATCGAAGTGGACGTGCCGGCGGGCGGAGCCGCGCCCCGCCGGATCGTGTTCGCCTACGACGAGGGCACCGACGTCTTCACGCGCATCGCGCTACCGGACGCCGGCAGCACGAGCGAGGGACTGCGCATCCTGCGGTCGCGCGTGGAAGGCGGAGCGCTCCGCCTGGTCCTGGAAGGACGCGGCGGGCGGTCGTATCGGATCGGCGTCCGTACGCCGCGGCGCCTCGACAACGCGCCCGGTGTCACCGTGACCCCGAACGCGCGGGGCGCGGACCTCCTCGTCTCGTTCGAGGGCGCGGCCGGCGGTTACGCCAGGCGCTCGATCGTCCTCCCGCTTCGTTAACAGGAGCTCGGTGTCAACCGGTCCCTCGATCACCCGAATGCGCGAGTGCGCGACCTGGCGCGGCGCATCCTGGCCGAGCAGCGGCGCGAGGCCGAGAGACGCCGGCTACACGAGGAGGACGGGGCCGATGCGCCGATCCCGGAACGTGATCGAGCCGAGGTTGCCGGGGATGACGACAACCCGTTCTGACGTGCACGACCGGTAGCTGAGTGATGAGGCCAGCACCTCAAGTAATGCTTGAAGCAACTGGTTCTGGAACGAGCTTTTCACCGCGCCCAAGGCGCGTCTAACCGCGACGAAACGCCGCGCAATCGGTGCGCGCCGAAGGTCGGCGGTCTTGCGGGGCGGATGCCTCCGGAGGACAAATGATTGTACTCAGATCGAGTACGATCTTCGGCGGCGCCCGGCATCGCTGCAGAAGGCCGCTATCGCCGCCGGAATCGCCCGCTGGGGGCTTCACCAGACGCGGTTGGTGGTCCTGAGGGTTTCGCCGCTCCTGCGCCTCTTCAAGAGGCGAGCCATCGTACGCAAATCAAGTACAGTCAAACCTTCGCGAGACCAAGCTACGGCCCGACTCGCCACCACGTTGAGGTCGCCCTGCACCGGCTTCGCGTCGAGCCCAGTTTCTTTGCAGTGACATCGATCACCGGGCGGGCGCGGCGCCTTCCCGGATCGTGAGGACCCGGCCGCCTTCCACGTTGCGCAGCACATCGACGGCTCCGTTCGGCCAGCGCACTTCTACGCGGTCCGCGCGGCTGGCGCGTCCCAGACCGAAATGCGCGCGCAGGTCATCGTGTGAGTAGTAGCTGGACTGGCTGAGCAGGGCCCGGGCCTGCGTCCGTCCCTCCGCTTCCACCACCACCATCGCCCCCAGCCCCGCGCGGTTCGAACGCGTGCCCTCCAGCCGCACCTCCAGCCATCCGTTGCGGCCCGCGTAGTCGTTCCGGAGCAGCGAGGGCGGCTCGTTCATGTTCATCACGAGCACGTCCACGTCGCCGTCGTTGTCGATGTCGCCGAAGGCGGCACCCCGGCTCGAGTGGGCCTGGAGCGGACCCGGCCCACTGCTCGACGTGACCTCCTCGAAGGACCCGCCGCGATTTCGGAAGACGACCCGGGGGCCACGATGCGGGTATTGCGGGAGCTGGCGCTCGATCTCCGGATAGACGTTCCCGGTGACGTAGACGATGTCGGGCCGGCCGTCGTTGTCGAGGTCGGGCATCCCGCTGCCCCATTCCACGTAGCGGTTCTGCACGGCGAGGCCGGCGGCGGTGGCGGCGTCCTCGAAGTGCCCGCGGCCGAGGTTGCGGTACAGCGCCGGGATGTCGTCGGCGAAATGGGTCTTGAGGAGATCGAGGCGCCCGTCCAGGTCGTAGTCGCCGAGGGCCAGGCCCATCCCGGCCTGGACGTTGCCCATCTCACCGTAGGCCACCCCGCTCTCGACCGCGACGTCGCTGAACGTCCCGTCGTGGTTGTTGCGATAGAGGATGGAGGCGGTGGTGTCGCAGGCCACGTAGATGTCCAGCCAGCCGTCGCCGTCGAAATCGGCGGCGGTGGCGGTCATCGCGTAGCGTCCCGTCACCTTCGACACGCCGGATGATTCGGAGACGTCGCGGAAGCGGCCCCCGCCTTCGTTGTGGAAGAGGAGGTTCGTGTCCGTGGGCAGACCCTTGGGCCCGCAGTTGACGGGGATTCCCTTCCAGAGGCAGGTGGCGCCGGTGCCGGGCTCGGACGCGGTGGCGAGATCGAACCTCAGGTAGTTGGCCACGAAGAGGTCGACCTTGCCGTCGCGGTCGTAGTCGACGAACGTGCAGCCGGAGCCCCAGCGAGTGCCCGTGGCCGGCAGGCCCGCCGCGGCCGTGACGTCCTCGAACCGGCCCTGGCGATTGTGGTAGAGCACGTTCGTCCCGTAGGCGGTGACGAACAGATCCAGCCACCCGTCGTTGTCGTAGTCGGCCACGCACACGGAGGACGACCACGCGGTGCGGCGCAGGCCCGCACGGTCGGTCACGTCCTCGAACGTCCCGTCGCGCTGGTTGCGGTACAGGCGATTGGTGGGCGCCTGGCCGGTCGGCCAGGCCGCGTTCGTCCGTCCCCCTTCCGCGAGACGCGTCCCGCCCAGCACGAGCGCATCGAGCCAGCCGTCGTTGTCGTAATCGAAGAGGGCCACGCCCGCGCCATTGGTCTCGATGATGAAGCGCTTCCGGTCCACGCCGCCGTAGAGGGACGGCGCCGTGAGGCCCGCGCGTGCCGCCACGTCGACGAGCGAGACGGGCCAGGCGGAAAGGTCGGGACGGGCGGCGGTGGGCGGCGCCGCCCGCGCCCCCGCGAGCGCACACAGCAGCCCGAGCGCTCCCATGGCCGGAGGCACGGCGGCGCCCTTCACCGGTCGGTCGTGGCCTGGAGCCGCTGCGCGATGTCGAACTCCTTCTTCGCGTCCTCGACCCGGCCGAGCTGCTGCAGGACCTGCGCGAGCAGGTAGTGCGCGGTCTTGTTGTTCGGGTCGTAGCCGATGGCCCGCCGCAGCATGCCCTCGGCGGCGCCGCGGTCGCCCTTGGCCTGGTAGGCCTTGCCCATCAGGATGTACGGCCCGCTGAAGTACGGGTTGAGCCATACCGAGCGCTGGAGGGCGGCGATCGCCTTGTCCCACTGGAGCTGGCGCGTGTAGGCGTCGCCCATCCGGTAGAACGCCATGGCGTTGCCGGGGCTCGTCTCGAGCTCCTTGTTGAAGAGCGCGATGGCCTCGTCGAGGCGGCCGCGGAACAGGGCGGCCTGGCCCAGCAGCAGGTTCGCCTGCGGCAGGCGCGGGTCCTTCTTCAAGGCGGCGGTCAGCTCCGCCTGGGCCATGTCCTCCATCTCCGCGCGCACCATCATCTGCGCGGCGAGCAGGTGCGCGGCCGCCGAGTCCGCGGGGACATGGAAGGCGCGGGCCCAGGTCTCGCGGGCGCGGTCGGATTGGCGGGTCTGGATGTAGGCCATGCCCAGGATGTAGGCCAGGTCCGAACTGTCGGGCGCGAAGGCGCGGGTCTGCTCGAGGAAGGGAATCGCCTCCACCAGGTGGCCGGCCAGGTAGTGCGAGAGACCCAGCACCTGGATCGCTTCGCGCCGCTCGGCCGAATCCGGAGGGAGGGCGGGCAGGACGGCCGCCAGCTCCTCGATGGCGGGCAGGGGGTCGTTCGCGTGGTAGTGCGCGACACCCATGAGCACGCGCACGCGTGGATCGACGGCGGGCGCGCCGGCCAGGAGCTGGACCGCGGCCGAGGGAGAACCCTGGTCGATGAGCTGGCGCG
Source organism: Acidobacteriota bacterium (assembly GCA_003222295.1). Lineage (GTDB taxonomy): Bacteria > Acidobacteriota > Vicinamibacteria > Fen-336 > Fen-336 > AA29. The sequence goes on from QHVP01000116.1 coordinate 4,943, forward strand.
CGCGGGCCAGCATGGCCGGAACCTCGTCGGCCGAGGGAGACGGAGGGGGCGCGTCCTGGGCGGGGAGGACCGGCGTGGCCAGCAGCGAGAGGACGAGGATCCGACCCGCCGCGCGCCTCACCGCGCCGCCTTGCGCCCCGTGCCTTCGCGCAGGGTCAGGATCTGGTCCGCGGCCACGTCGCGCCACTCCTCCTCCAGCCCGCGCGGCCAGCGCACCCACAGCCGATCGACCTTCGAGGTCTCCCCCAGCCCGAAGTGCGCGCGCAGGTCGCTTTGCGAGATGTAGCTCCCTCCGCCTCGCACTTCCTGCCACTGCGTCATCCCGCCCGCCGTGCAGCCCACGCGCGCGCCGATCGCGCTGCGGTTCGAGGTGGTGCCCACGAGCTTCAGCAACAGCCAGTGCCGGCCGGCCTCGGTGTCGGTGCGGAACAAGTCCGGCGGCGCGTTCACGTTGATGATGACGATGTCCACGTCGCCGTCGTTGTCGATGTCGCCGAAGGCGGCGCCGCGGGCGGCCCGGGGCGTGGTGGCGGGCGCACCGAGCTGCTCGGTCACGTCTTCGAACCGCCCGTTCCCGCGGTTCATGTAGACGACCTTCCGCTGGGCGTAGGCCGCCTCCGTCTTGAGCTGGGCCACCTCCGGATAGACGTGGCCGTTGGCGAGGAAGAGGTCCAGCCAGCCGTCGTTGCCGAGGTCGACGAAGGCGGTGGCCCAGCCGAGCCAGCGCGTGTTCACGCCGATCCCCGCCGCGAAGGTGCGATCGTCGCAGAATCCCGTCCCGCTGTTCGAATACAGCGTCGAGGTGTCGCCGGCGAAGTTCGTCTTGAAGATGTCCATGGTCCCGTTGTGGTCGTAGTCGCCGATGGCGACGCCCATCCCCGCCTGGGGCTTGCCGTCCTGGCTGTACGCGCAGCCGGAGGTCACGGCGATGTCGGTGAACGTCCCGTCGTGGTTGTTCCGGTAGAGGGCGCTGGGATTCGAGTCGTTGGCCACGTAGGCGTCGACCCAGCCGTCGTCGTCGAAGTCGAGCGTGCTCACGCCCAGCCCGTAGGTCCCGCTGGCCTTCGTGATGCCCGCCTTGTCCGAGACGTCCTCGAACGTGCCGTCGCCGCGGTTGTGGTAGAGCACGTTCTTGCCGCCGGTGAGGCCGGGCGGCCCGCAGGCCACCTTCACGCCCTTGTAGCGGCAGAGGCCGCTGTCCGGCGTGGGCGCGGTCCGGAGATCGAGGTCGATGTAGTTGGCGGCCAGGAGATCGAGCTTGCCGTCGCGGTCGTAGTCGAGGAACGCGCAACCCGTGCCCCAGCGGGTCTTCTTGTCCAGCAGGCCCGCGCGCGCGGTCACGTCCTCGAAGGTGCCGTCCCCGCGATTGCGATACAGCCGGTTCCGGCCGTAGTACGTCACGAAGAGGTCCTCGTGTCCGTCGTTGTCGTAGTCGCCCGCGCAGACGCCCTGACCCCACCCGCTGGCGCCCAGGCCCGCGCGCGCGGTCACGTCTTCGAACGTGCCATCGCGCCGGTTGCGGTAGAGGTGGTTGATGGGCTCCTGCCCTTTGGGGAAGCCCTCCAGGGTCGTCCCGTTCACCAGGAAGACGTCGAGGAACCCGTCGCCGTCGTAGTCGAAGAGCGCGACCCCGGTGCCCGTCGTCTCCAGCAGGTAGCGATTCGCGTCCTTGCCACCGAAGACGGTGACCGCGGTCAGGCCGGCCGCGGCGGCCACTTCCTTGAACGCGAAACCGAGCGGCGCGCCGTCGCCGTGCGCGAGCGTCCGCGAGAGGACCACGAAGGCGAGCAGGATCAGCGCCGCCCGGCCTGGCCATCCCCGGGGGTCGCGCCGGACGCGCATCGCCGCATCGTATCAAAGCGGCCGCGGCCGACGTCGCACCGGCCGCCGCGCGTCAGGGATCGTGCGGCACGGCGACGGTGACCATCCGCTGGCTGGCGTTGCCGGACGCGTCGCGGCTCTCGAGCGTGATCGTGTACGCGCGGCCCGAGCCCGTCCCCGATCGCTCGGCGCGCAGGTTCACGGTGAGCGGCCCCGTGATCTGCGCGTCCGCTTCGGTGTGGCCGTCGCCCGCCGCGTCCGCCGCCTCGTTGCTGCTCACGGACAGGATGCGGGTGATCGGGCTCGGATCGACGGCGTCGGCGACGGAGACGGTGACGGTCACGGGGACCATCTTGTGATTGGCCGGCCAGAGGACGTTGGGGGTCGCGGTCAGGCTGACGAAAGCCGGCGCCGTGCGGTCGCGCACGATCACGCGGAACATGCCCGTGGCGGTGTTGCCGGCCAGGTCGGTGGCGGACGCGCTCACGATCGTCGTCCCCAGCGGGAACGTGCTCCCGGAGGGCACGCTGAAGCTCACGGGCACGTCGCCGCTCAACGCGTCGTGGGCAGAGGCGGTGAAAGAGACGGCTGCGCCGCCAGGGCCCGCGGCTTCCGCGACGAGGTCCGGGGGCAAGGTCAGGACGGGCGGCGTGCGGTCGATCCTCAGGGTGAGGGTGTGCAGCGTCTCCGCGTTGCCCTCGTTGTCCGTGGCGAAGTAGCTCAGCGTGCTGACGCCCTCCGCGGTGACGAGGACGTCCGCGGCGTCGCCGGGGACGACGTTGGCGCCGCTCGCCGCACCCGAGAGCGTGTACTCGACCTGCTTCACGCCTGAGGCGCCGGCGCGGCGCTCGCCGTGGTTGTCGGCGCGACGATGTCGCGATAGCTGGCCGAGCCGTCAGTCACCGTGGTCCCTGGTATGTCGACACCCTTCGAATCGATGAGGACGACGTTGCCGACGTGGATCGCGCTGGAGCCGAACCGGTCGCCGAAGGTCTCGAACGTCAGCGTGGCCAGCGCCCCGCCTCCGGAGACACCGGCGACGGGGCCGGTGAGCAGGTTGTAGACGAAGGTGACCGAGCCGTTCGCGTTGGCGATGCCTCCGGAGAAACGGTCGTCGGGCAAGAAGCCGCCGTTGGCCACCGACGTCAGCTTCAGGAGCGTCGCGTCAAAGGTGACGTCGAACTGGAACGCGTAGGCGTCGGTCACGTCCGACAGCGCGACGGTGACCGAGAAGCTCTCGCCGGGCAGGACGCTGGTCGACGCGGGGACGACCGCGACCGCGGGTGGCGCCGCCATGGCGGTTCCGGTCAGGACGACCACGACCGTCGCCGACGCGAGGCACGACAGCAGTCGCTTCGGGTTCACTGCGCGCATGTGGTGGCCACCGGCAGGTTCTGCGACACGAAGGCCAGGTCGCGCACGTCCACGACCCCGTCACCGTTGACGTCCCCGGCGGCCCTGAATCCGGGCTCCCCGGTATGCGTCCCCACCGCGCCCGCGGCAGAGGACAGGTCGTCGCATTGGATCCAGCCGTTGCCGGTGACGTCGCCCTGGACACAGGTGACGAGGGCGGGCACGCTCGCCGCCGGATCCATCGAGGTGAACAGCGTCGGCGTCCAGCCGGGGTCGGCGAGGAGCGGGGTGTTGACGGCGTTGTAGGCGGCCAGCACGTCCACCGCGTTGTCCGGAGCGTCGATGACCGTCCCCGAGACCCCGATCTTCGTACCGTTGAAGCGCCGGATGATCTGGTTCGGAGTGACGCCGCGCAGGCGGAAAGCGTTGTTCTGGGCCCAGATCGCCGATTCCACGCCCACGCCCCAACTGTACTGGTAGCTCGGGATCACGCCGCTGCTCGCGGGGTTCAGGACCTCGTAATAGTTGTTGTAGACGTGGAGCTGGCCGAAACGGTCGCGCGGCGTGCGCTGGCCCGCGCCCGCGAAGTAGTTGTGATGGATCGTGACCCGCAGCCGGTTGCGATCGGTGGCACCGGCGCCGTCGCTGCCGCCGATGAGCATGGTCTTGTCGTGATCGGTGAAGCGGTTCCAGGAGACGGTCACGAGGTCGGACCCGTTCGTGATGTCGCATTCGCCGTCGTGCCACTGGAACGGCCGTCCGAAGTAGAGGGGCTGGATGCGGTCGGGATGCTCGCCGTCGCCGAAGGCGTTGTGGTCGATCCAGATGCGGCTGCTGAGGTTGGCGCCGCTGTTCGTGATCGAGATGTTGTCGTAGGCCGAGTTCCAGTTGCCCAGGGCGCCGTCCGTCGGGTCCCAGGCCGGGAAGCAGTCGTAGGCGTCTTCGAACGTGAGGTTGCGAACGATGACGTTGCTGACGCCGGCGATCCGGAGGTTGATGCCCTTGAGCCGCGCGGTCGTCCCGACGCCCACGATGGTGGTGTTGGAGCGGACGTCGAGTCGCATCCGCGCGCGCTGGGCCAGCGCGGAGGCCGCGCGCGCCGCCTCCATCCCCGTCGGGTTGGCGAGATAGCCATCGAGGGTGTACCCCGTGCCGGCGGCGTAGTCCAGGCAGGTCAGCGGATTGTTGGCAGCGTCGACGTTGCCGTCGATCGTCCCCTGCACGTAGATGATCCGCGGCGGATTGCCGGTGATGTTCGCGAGCGCCGCGACCAGCTGGGCGCGGTTCGTGACCGTGAAGACGTTGCCGGGCTGCGCGCCGAACCCTCCCGTCGTCCCCGGCGGCGAGGACGCCCAGCCGTCGTTGACGTGGAGCGTCTCGAGCCCGATGTCCGTCGTGAAGATCGGCCCCGATGCGGGCGTGCACGCGTCGCCGGCGGCGCGCACGCGCCCGGCGGCGCCGGTCGCGCAGGCCAGGACCACGAGCATGGGGATCGCACGGGACGGACGCACCATGGGCTTCTCCTTGATCGGCAATGGGTCTCGATGCGGCGATCCTAGATTCTTTTGCCTCCCGGCGGCCACCCGACGGCGATTTGCCGTCAAATTCCTGAGAGCGCTTTCAGCCAGACGCGGGTCGTTGACACCCTCGAGGCAGAGCGAGGACACTGCCGTGGCGGCGTGACGAATCCAAAGAAGACGCGCGCGTGGACCGGTCTATGGCTGCTGGCCGCGGCCGCGGGCGGGGCCGTCTTCGGGCGCGCGCAGGACACGGCGGCGCGGCCGGCCTATCTCGACCCCGATCTCGCCTTCGAGGCGCGCGCGACCGACCTCGTCTCGCGCCTGACCGTCGAAGAGAAGATCTCGCAGCTCATGAACGACGCGCCGGCCATCCCGCGCCTGGGCATCCCGGCCTACGAGTGGTGGAACGAATGCCTCCACGGCGTGGCCCGCGCGGGCGCCGCCACCGTGTTCCCCCAGGCCATCGGGATGGCGGCGCCGTTCGACAAGGCGCTGATGCGCGAGGTCGCGACCGTGATCAGCGACGAGGCGCGGGCCAAGCACCACGAGTTCGCGCGGCGCGGCCAGCGCGCGCGGTATCAGGGCCTGACCTTCTGGTCGCCGAACGTCAACATCTTCCGCGACCCCCGCTGGGGCCGCGGCCAGGAGACCTACGGCGAGGACCCGTACCTCACCGCGCGCATGGGCGTGGAGTTCGTCAAGGGCCTGCAAGGCGACGACCCGCGCTACCTGAAGGTCG
>QHVP01000116.1:10560-13894 GCA_003222295.1 Acidobacteriota bacterium
GGCTACGTGGTCTCGGACTGCGGGGCCATCGACGACATCCACAAGACCCACAAGATCGTGGCCAGCTCCGAGGAGGCGGCCGCGCTCGGCGTCACCAGGGGCTGCGACCTCGAGTGCGGGTCGGTGTACAAGTCGCTCAAAGCGGCCCTGGACAAGGGGCTCATCGCGGAGCGCGACATCGACGTCGCGGTCAAGCGCCTGATGCTGGCCCGCCTGCGCCTCGGCCTCTTCGACCCGCCGGAGCGCGTGCGCTACGCGCAGATCCCGTATTCGGTCAACCAATCGGCGGAGCACGACCGCCTGGCCCGGCGCATGGCCCAGGAATCGGTGGTGCTGCTGAAGAACGACGGCCTCCTTCCGCTGGCCCGCGAGAAGAAGGTCGCGGTCATCGGCCCCAACGCCGACGAGGTGATGACGCTGCTCGGCAACTACTACGGCACTCCCGCGAAGCCGGTCACGGTGCTGGCCGGGATCCGCAACGCAGTGGCCCCCGCGCCCGTGCTCTACGCGCGCGGGGCGGACCTCGTGGAGGGGCGGCAGGATCCGCGCGCGGTCCCGGCCATCGACGCTGCGTACCTGGCGGCGGAGGGCCGCGCGGGTGGCCTGAAGGGCGAGTACTTCCGCGGCCGCGAGCTGGAAGGGACGCCGGTGCTGACCCGCGTCGATCCCCGCGTGGACTTCCGATGGGAGCGCGGCTCCCCCACCAGCGACCTCGTGGCCCGCGGCGAACTGGCCGCCGACCGGGCGCTCGCCAACGACGACTTCTCCGTGCGCTGGACGGGACAGCTCGTTCCGTCCGTCTCGGGCCGGTACGAGCTCACGGTCACCGGCGACGACGGGTTCCGTCTCGACGTCGACGGCAAGCGCGTGATCGACGAGTGGACGACCACGCCGCGGGCGCGGGCGCGGAGCGCGTCCCTCGATCTCGAGGCCGGCCGCCGCTACGACGTGCGGCTCGAATACTTCGAGGCGTTGCGCGACGCGGAGATCCGGCTGGGCTGGAAGCTGCCCGGCGGCAAGGGGCCAGCGGAAGAGGCGCTCGACGCCGCGCGCGCCGCCGACGTCGTGGTCTTCGTGGGCGGCCTCACCGGCGACGTCGAGGGCGAGGAGATGACGGTGTCGTATCCGGGATTCTCGGGTGGTGACCGCACGGACCTCGCCCTCCCCTCCACCCAGGACAAGCTGCTGCGGGCGCTGCAGGCGACGGGCAAGCCGATCGTCCTCGTCTTGATGACCGGATCCGCGATCGGCGTGGAGTGGGCGCAGAAGAACATCCCGGCCATCGTCGTGGGCTGGTACCCCGGACAGCAGGGCGGCAACGCGGTGGCCGACGTCCTCTTCGGCGCCGTCAGTCCCGGGGGCCGGCTGCCGGTGACCTTCTACCGGTCCGTCGACGAGCTCCCCCCCTTCGCCGACTACGACATGAAGGGACGGACGTATCGCTACTTCCAGGGCGACCCGCTCTATCCTTTCGGCCATGGGCTCTCCTACACGCGCTTCGAATACTCGGACCTGCACGTCGACCGTCCGCGCGTGGGCGCGGGGGAAACGGTGAACGTGTCCGTCCGCGTGAAGAACGTCGGCGCGAGAGCCGGTGACGAAGTCGTCCAGCTCTACGCACGCGAGGCAGGAACGAAGGTGCCGCGGGCGATCAAGGAGCTCCGCGGCTTCGAGCGGGTGCCGCTCGCTCCGGGCGAGCAGCGCCAGGTCACCTTCACGCTCACGCCAAAGGCGGCCCTCACGCACTACGATCCCGCGGCCAGGGGACCGGCCGTGGCCCCCGGGGATTACGAGCTCCAGGTCGGCGCGTCCAGCCGCGACATCCGGCTGACCTCCCGCGTCAGCGTGCGACCATGACGAGGAGGGCCTCATGAGGTGGCTTCAGGTCACCGACCTCGAGGGCGGGGTGCACATCGGGCTCCGGGAGGGCGAGAAGGTTCGCATCCTGCGCGAGCCCCACGATGCGGTCGCGACGACCCTGGACCTTTTCGAGGCCGAGCAGGCGCATCGCCTCGACGCCGAGTCCTGGGTCCAGTCCGCGGAGCATTCCGGGGTCTTCGACCGGGTGTCGTGGGCCGACCTCGTGAGCGAGCGGCTGGGGCACCGCCTCACCGTGCCGCTGACCCCGCCCGAGGTCTGGGGCGCCGGCGTCACCTACAAGCGCAGCGCGGACTTCCGCGAGGAAGGCTCCGGCATCTACGACAACGTGTACTCCGCGGACCGGCCCGAGCTGTTCTTCAAGAGCACGGCCTCGCGCTGCGCGGGACCCGGGCAGCCGATCGGACGCCGGCGCGATTCGAACTTCACCGCCACCGAGCCCGAGCTCGCGATCGTGATCGGCCGCGGCGGAGCGATCCTCGGTTTCACGCTCGCGAACGACGTGTCCGCCTGGGACATCGAGCGCGAGAACCCGCTCTACCTGCCGCAGTCGAAGGTCTACAACGGCTGCTTCGCGTTCGGTCCCGTGATCGTGACCCCGGACGAGATCCCGGATCCCTACGCCCTGGAGCTCACCTGCCGCGTGGACCGCGGCGGGCGGGAGGTCTTCCGCGGCTCCGCCAGCACGCGCCAGCTCAAGCGCCAGTTCCCGGAGATCATCGACTGGCTCCGCCGCTCGAACGCCGTTCCCACCGGCACCGTCCTCTCGACCGGCACCGGTATCATCCAGCCGATGGACGTCGGCCTCGAGGAGGGCGACCTCGTCACCATCGCCTGCCCGGAGATCGGCGAGCTGCGCAACCCCGTCGCGCTCGTATAGGGGGCCCAGGAAGGCGGACGGACCCAGCCTCGATTCCGTCCTCGACTCAAAGGACGAAACGCTCTACCGCGTTACGTCCGCCCAGCCGGGGCCGCCCGGAAGCCTGCCCCTCACGCCGACGGACCTCGTCGACCGGCCGAGCGGCGACGTCTTCGGCTAGGTCCTGGTGCTCAGCACGCTCGGGGGCATGCGCAATCCCGACGGCACCCCGCTCGCCCTCGGATACCACACCGGGCACTGGGAGGTCGGCCTTCTCGTGCAGGCGGCGGCGGAGGAGATCCGCGCCCGGGGCGGCATTCCCTTCGCCGCCTTCTGCACCGATCCCTGCGACGGCCGCACCCAGGGGACGAGCGGCATGCTCGACAGCCTCGCCTATCGCAACGACGCGGCCATCGTCCTGCGGCGGCTCATCCGTTCGCTGCCCACGCGCAAGGCCGTGATGGGCGTGGCCACGTGCGACAAGGGCCTGCCCGCGATGACCATGGCCCTCGCTGCCTGCCGCGACCTCCCGGCCGTGATCGTGCCCGGGGGCGTGACCCTGCCCGCGAGCGACGGCGAAGACGCGGGCAAGGCGCA
>QHVP01000112.1 GCA_003222295.1 Acidobacteriota bacterium
CAGGTCGGCGTGGCCAGGCTCCATCTCCGCCACGTGCGGGGCCGCACGAGCCACGAGCTGAGCGCCGGCTACGCGCGGCAGGACTGGCTCTCCGTCAACCCTCTCGACTCCGGGCCGTATCTTCCACGCGCCGGCGATCGCGTGGGCACGGACACCTTCTTCGACTTCGTGGACCCCCTCGGCTTCCAGCAGGACACGCGACGACTCTCGTCCGGCTATCAGCTAGAGACGCAGGTCGGCGGGTCGCATATCGTCACCGTGGGCGCCGAGGTCGAGCGCGAGACGGGTGCCATCGGTTCGCGGGCGGAGCCGCTGCTGCATCCGACGCGCACGAACGTGGGCGCCTACGCGCAGGATCGCGTGGTCGTGGGCGGCCGGCTCTTCCTGACCCTGGGCGGCCGCGTCGAGCACAACGCGAGCTTCGGCACCCGCGCCGTCCCGCGCGTGGCCGCGGCCTGGACGATCGGCGACGCCGGCACCACGACGTTGAAGGCGAGCGGGGGCACCGGGATCAAGGAGCCGACGTTCTTCGAGTCCTTCGGCGTGTCCTTCTACGCCAAGGGGAACCCGGAACTGCGCCCGGAGCGCAGCGTGACCTTCGACGCCGGCATCGAGCAGCGTCTGGCCGGCAACCGTCTGCGCGTCGAAGCGACGGCGTTCCATCACGACTACCGCGACCAGATCAACTTCCAGGTCGTGGACCCCGCGACCTTCCAGGGCACGTTCGTCAACGTGGGCCGGACGCGCGCCCAGGGCCTGGAGCTGGCGGCGGAGGCGGCTCCGTACGCCCGCCTGAGGCTCTTCGCCCAGTACACCTATCTCGACGGCGTCGTGAAGGTCAGCGGCGATGCCTTCAACGAGGTCTACGCCGCCGGCCGGTCGCTCCTGCGCCGGCCGAAGCACCAGGGCTCGCTGACCGCGACCTACGGCGGCGAGCGCGCGAGCGCGGGCGGCACCCTCGTCCTCGTCGGACGGCGGGCGGACAGCGACTTCGAGAACATCGGCCTCACCGAGAACGAGGGCTACGCGCGCCTCGACCTCCGCGCGCGCGTCCGCATCGTGCCCCGCCTGGAAGGCGTGGTCATCGCGGAGAACGTTACCGGCCGCCGCTACCAGGAGGTGCTCGGCTATCCCGCGCTCGGCCGCTCCCTGCGCGCCGGCCTGCGCCTCCACAGCGGCGAGGCCCGGCAGCCGTGAACGTCATCTCCATGCTCCCGGCCGCAACCGAGATCGCGGCCGCCCTCGGCCTCGTGGACTCGCTCGTCGGCGTCTCCCACGAGTGCGACCATCCGGCGGAGGTGCGCGCGCGTCCGCAGGTCACGCACTGCGAGATCCACGGGGGGGCGCTCCCGAGCGGGCGCATCGACACCTGGGTGACGGACACGCTCACGCAGACGGGCACGCTCTACACGATGGACGAGCCGCTGATCCGCCGCCTGCGTCCGGACGTCATCCTCACCCAGAGGCTCTGCGACGTGTGCGCCGTCGGCTACGACTCCGTGACCGCGTTCGCGGCGACGTTGCCCGGTCCGCCGACGGTGGTGAACCTCGAGCCCGCCTGCCTCTCCGACATCTTCGAGGACATCCGGCGCGTGGACGCGGCCACCGGCGTTCCCGACCGCGCGGAGCGCGTCGTGGCCTCCCTCACCGCGCGTGTCGAAGCCGTGCGCACGCGGGCCGCCCAGGCGCGTCTGCGGCCGCGGGCCGTGATCCTGGAATGGCTCGATCCGCCCTTCGCCTGCGGGCACTGGAACCCCGAGCTGGTCGAGATCGCGGGCGGCGAGGAGCCGCTCGGGCACAAAGGGCGCCCGTCGCGCCGTGTGAGCTGGGAAGACGTCCTCGAGACGAGGCCCGAAATCCTCCTGATCGCCTGCTGCGGCTTCGACCTCCAGCGAACGCGCACGGACCTGCCGCTGCTCCGCGCGCGGCCGGGATGGGCGGACCTCCCGGCCGTGCGCGACGGCCGCGTCTACGCGGTGGACGGATCGCAATACTTCTCGCGTCCGGGACCGCGCGTGGTGGACAGCCTCGAGATCACGGCCGAGGTCCTGCACCCCGACCTCTTCGACGGCCGCTTCCCCGCGCGCGAGGTCGTTCGCGTCGACACGGAACGAGTCGGGGACGGGACGCCGCGGTGAACGAAAGGCGCGCACCGATCCTGCTCGCCTGGAGCAGCGGCAAGGACAGCGCGTGGTCGCTCCACGTCCTGAGGCAGGACCCGTCCGTCGAGGTGGTCGGGCTCCTCACCACCATCAACGAAGCCTACGACCGCGTGGCCATGCACGCGGTGCGGCGCGCGCTGCTGGAGGCGCAGGCGGAGGCGGCCGGCCTTCCCCTGGTCGCGGTGCGCATCCCTTCGCCGTGCCCGAACGAGACGTACGAGGCCGCGATGGCGGAGGCGATCGCGGCCGCGCGGGTCCGCGGCATCACGGGGATCGCGTTCGGTGATCTCTTCCTGGAGGACATCCGCCGCTACCGCGAGCGGCAGATGAGCGGCACCGGCCTGCAGCTTCACTTCCCCCTCTGGGGCCGCCCGACGGCCGCGCTCGCCGAGGACATGATCGGCGGCGGCCTGCAGGCGCGGCTGACCTGCGTCGATCCGCGCGTCCTCCCCGAGAGCCTGGCCGGCGCGGCCTTCGACCGCGGGCTCCTGGCGCGCCTGCCCATCGGCGTCGATCCGTGTGGCGAGAACGGCGAGTTCCATACCTTCGCCTGGGACGGCCCGATGTTCCGCCGGCCGGTGCCCGTGCGAAAGGGTGAGGTCGTCGCGCGCGACGGCTTCGTCTTTGCCGACCTCCTCCCGGCGGAGGCCGCTTGAGCGGGCGGCGGCGCGCCGTGCGGATGCTGGGTGCGCTGCTCCTCGCGACGGCCAGCCTCGGCGCCGCCCCCGCGCCCCGGCGCATCGCTTCGCTGAACCTCACCGCGGACGAGGTGCTGGTCGAGATCCTCCCCACTGATAGCCTGGTCGCCGTGACCGCCGCCTCCGACGACGTCGGCAGCTCGAACGTGGTCGGCCGCGTGCCACCCACGGTGGCGCGCTTCCGCAAGGCCGACCTCGAGCGGCTGGTCGCGCTCGCGCCCGACCTCGTGGTCGTCTCCGAGTACACCGACCCCGACTTCCTCTACCTCCTCGAGCGGTCGGGCCTGCGCTACCACCGCATGGAAGGGCTGCGCAGCCTGGCCGGGAATCGCCAGGCCATCCTCGACCTCGGCGCCGCCGAGGGCGCGCGTGCGGGGGCCGAGAAGCTGGTGGCGCGCTATGACGCGCTGCTGGCCGAGCTCGCGGAGCGGCTGCGCGGCGTGACCCGGCCGCGCGTGATGTACTGGGCGAGCGGGATGACGGCGGGAGGCGACACCGCCATCGGCGCGCTGATCGATTCGGCGGGGGCGCGCAACGTGGGCGCGGAGATCGGCGTGGTAGGGATCGGCCCGGTGGGAGCGGAGCGGGCCTTCGCGGCCGATCCCGACGTGGTCCTCATCGGCGTGTGGCCCGGCGCGCGCGAGAGTCTCATGCAGCACCCGCTTCTCTCGCGGCTGCGCGCCGTCCGCGAGAGCCGCATCGTGGAGATGCCGACGGAGCTGCTCGTCGCCCTGAGCCAGCACGCCGCGGACGCGTGCTGGTACCTGGCCTCGGCCCTCCACCCCGATCGCGTGCCGCGCTCCCGGCCATGAGCGCCGCGCGGCGCCGGCGCGTGCTCGTGGGCCTTGCCCTCGCGCTGCCCGTGGCGATGCTCGGGGCGGCCAGCGCGGGCAGCGTCCCCCTTCCCTTCTTCGGCGTGCTCGGATCGTTGCTGCACGGCACGGGCCTCGGGGCGGGCGCGCCCCTGCCGCCCCCGTCCGAGACGATCCTGTGGGTCGTGCGCCTGCCCCGCGTCCTCCTGGCCGCGGTGGTGGGCGGCGGGCTGGCCGTAGTGGGCGCGACGCTGCAGTCGGTGTTCCGGAACCCGCTCGCCGATTCCGGCCTCCTGGGCGTCGGGGCGGGCGCGGCCCTGGGCGCGGTGGCGGCCGTGCGCCTGGGCTGGGCCGGATCGACGTTCCTCGCCCTGCCCTTCGCCGCCTTCGCGGGAGCCATGACGGCGGTGCTCGTGCTGTATGCGCTGAGCCAGGCCCTCGGCGGGGGCACCCTGCACGAGCTCCTCCTGACCGGGATCTCCGTCTCCGCGCTGGCGGCGGCGGGCACCTCGATGCTGCTCGTCGCCACCGAGGAGTTCCGCGTGAAGACGGTCCTGTTCTGGCTGGCCGGCGGACTGGATGGGCGCGGGTGGATGCACCTCCGTATCGCGTCGATCCTGATCCTCGGGGGCGGGGCGACGCTGCTGGCGGCGGCGCGCGTGCTCGACGTCCTCTCGCTCGGCGACGAGGAGGCGGCCGCGCTGGGCCTGCCCGTCCACTTCGCGCGCCTCGTCCTGCTCGCGCTGGCCGCGCTGGTGGCGGGCGCGGCCACGGCCGCGGCGGGCTCCATCCCATTCGTGGGCCTCGTCGCCCCGCACGCCCTGCGGCCGTTAGCGGGCGCGCTCGGGCGCCACCTGCTGCCGGCGGCGTTCCTGGCCGGCGCGCTGCTCGTCGTCCTCGCCGATCTGGCGACACGCGTGATCAGCCAGAACGTGGACCTCCCGCTCGGCTCCGTGACCGCCTTCGTGGGCGCGCCCTACTTCCTTCTCGCCCTGCGCCAGTCGGAGACGCGGCGATGACCGCGGTCCTGGAGGCGCGGGGCCTGTCCGTCCGTCGGGGGGCGCGGCTCGTGGTTGTAGACGTGTCGCTGGTGCTCGCGCCCGGCGAAGCCGTGGCCCTGATCGGTCCGAACGCGGCCGGGAAGTCGACGCTGGTACGCGCGTTGGCCGGCCTGCTCCCTCCATCCGCGGGCGAGGTGCGCCTGCGCGGCCGCTCCCTGAAGGACTGCGGCCGCGATGCCGTCGCCCGCGCGATCGCGCTGGTCGCGCCCGACGAGGCGGCGCCGGCGACCCTCACCGTCGCGGAAAGGACGCGCCTGGGCCGATATCCCCACCGCGGTCCCCTGTGGCCGTTCACCGCGGAGGACGACGCGGCAGTGGCGCGCGCGCTGGAGCGTTCGGGCGTCGCCACGCTCGCCGGCCGGCCGCTGGCCACGCTTTCCGCCGGCGAACGTCAGCTCGCCGCGCTGGCGCGGGGACTGGCCCAGGAGCCGGCCATCCTGCTCCTCGACGAGCCCGCCGCGCACCTCGACATCGGACACCAGCTCCGGCTGTTCCGCGTGCTCGACGAGGTGCGCCGCGAGGGCGTCGGCGTGCTGGCCGTCGTCCACGACCTTCCGCGAGCCGCCGCCTGGGCCGAGCGCCTCGTGCTGCTGGCGGGAGGCCGGGTGATGGCAGAGGGTCCGCCCGCGACGGTCCTGGCTGGACCGGCGGCGGGCGAGGCGTTCGACGTGGCCATTCGAGCGGAACACCTGGCCGGCCGGCCCGTATACCTTTTCGACGAGAAGCCCTCTCCCCGCGGCTGACCGCGGCGGCGCGAAACCTGCAGGTGACAGCGGACGAGCCACCTCGGATGAGGCGTAAATTATTCAACATACTCATTTAATTACATTTATATCGTCGAGGTTTCCGTGTAATGCACGTCTGGGGGTGCCGTCCAAGACAGAGCCCCCCGAAAGTGCTGCGGAAGGAGGACGGCGGAATGGACCACGCAAAGGACCATCGGACTGGCGTCGAGCCGGAAGAGCCGCAGATGGACCGCAAGTTGGGCCAGCCCTATCGGCCGTTCGCCCCACGGTCGGAGGCGGACGGCGGGACGATCCCGTCCGATCGCCGCAGCGTGGAGCGGCGGCACGCCGAGCGCCGCAGCATGCTGACGATGGGCGGGCGGCGGAATACCCGGGAGCGCCGCCGTCACGACCGCCGCGTGAGGCTCGCGGGCGCCGGCCTTCTGGCCGCCGTCGCGTTCGGGGTCGGAGGCCACGAGATCGCCGCGCGCATGGACACCCCTGGGCCGGCCATCTTCGGACCGTCCGCGCCCTCCACTTCCGTGGACGTGGCAACGGACTTCCATCTGCCGGTCTGGGATCGGGAGGCGCTGGAGCCCTTCATCCAGGAGGCGGCGACGACGCACGGGATGTCGCCGTCGCTGATCCGCGCGGTCATCCAGACGGAGTCGCGGTTCAATCCGCTGGCCGTGTCGCGCGTGGGCGCGCAAGGCCTCATGCAGCTCATGCCCACCACCGCGCGCCACGTGGGCATCGAGAACCCCTTCGACCCGCGCGAGAACATCCTGGGCGGGACGAAATACCTCAGCACTCTGCTGGACCGGTTCAAGGGCAACACGGCCCGGGCGCTGGCCGCCTACAACGCGGGCCCCACCGCCGTCTCGCGCCATAGCGGGCTCCCGCCGTATCGCGAGACCCAGGGCTACGTGCGCAAGATCCAGAAGCTCGTGGAGAACACGGACGCGGAGTTCTCGCTGCCGGTGACGAAGGTGCGGAAGGCCGCGCTGCGCACGCGCGCCTCGCGCAAGAGCGCCCTCCCGCGCAACGCGCGAGCGCGCGGTTGGTCCACAAGACGTCCCGGCGGAGCGTGCGGAGCGTTCGGCAGGGCTGACGCGCTCCATCAGCCGATCGCCTTGGCGATGGCGTCCGCAAGCGTGCGGACGACCTTCACGCGCGCGTGGAGCTTGTCGTCCGCCTCCACCACCGTCCAGGGCGCGATGCTGGTGGACGTGCGGGCCAGCATCTCCTCGACCGCCTGCTCGTATTCGGCCCAGCGCGCGCGGTTGCGCCAGTCCTCCGCGGTGAGCTTGTGCGATCGGAACGGATCGCGCTCGCGCGTCTGGAAGCGGCGGAGCTGCTCCTCCTTCGACAGGTGCAGCCAGAACTTCTGCACTACCATGCCGAACGAAGCTTGGTGCGCCTCGAACTCGTTGATCTCGTGATAGGCCCGGCGCCACTCCTCTTCCGCACAGAACCCCTCCACCCGCTCCACGAGCACGCGCCCGTAGTAGGAGCGGTCGAAGATGCCCAGGTGGCCGGCGCGGGGCAACGTCCGCCAGAACCGCCAGAGGTAATGGTGCGTCTTCTCCTCGCCGCGGGGCGCCGAGAACGAGGACACGGTGTATCCGCGGGGCTCGAGGGTCTCCGTGACCCGCTTGATGGCCCCGCCCTTGCCCGCGGCGTCCCAGCCCTCGAACACCGCGAGCACGGGGACCTGCTCCTCGTACATCTTGAAGTGCAGCGCGCGCAGGCGCAGCTGCTCGGCCCCGATGCGCTTGTCGTACTCCTTCGGCCCCAGCGCGCGCGTCAGGTCGACCCCGGCGAGGGCTCCGGCCACCGCCTTCATTTCTCGTCTCCGGAGGAGACGAAAAAGGCCGGATCCTCGAGAGGCAGGCCCGCGTCGTGGGCGACGGTGCGCGCGCGCGCGAGGTCCTCCTTCGCGCGCCGATGCCGGCTCTCGCGCGTCGCCACCTCCGCCATCTGGGTACGGCTCACCGAAGCCGGGGCCTGCTGCCGTCGATCGAGGGCCGCCTGCATCCGCTCCACGAGCGTCCGGAAGACCTTCACCCGCGTCCAGCGCGCGTCCGTCGCCGCGACGATGGTCCAGGGCGCGGCCTGCGTATCCGTGAGGGCGAGCATGTCCTCCGCCGCTTCCGCCCACCGGTCGTAGCGGCGGTTCCGGCGCCAGTCCTCCTTCTCGACCTTCCAGCGCTCGGCGGGGTCCTTCTCCATCTTGCGCAAGCGGCGGCGCTGCTCCTTCTGCGAGATGTGGAACCACAGCTTCACCACGACCTGGCCGTCGTCGGTGAGCCAGCGCTCGAGCTCGTTGATCTGGGCGTAGGCGCCCTCCCAGTCCCTCCGCCTCACCCACTTCTCGACCCGATCGACGAGCACGCGCCCGTACCAGGAATGGTCGAAGAGGGTCATGTGGCCGTCCTCGGGCAGGCGCACCTGGTAACGCCACAGGAAGTGGTACCGCCGCTCGAGCTCGGACGGCGGCGAGCCCGGCCAGGCCTGGAAGGCGCGGGGGTCGAGCTTGCGGGTCAGGCGCTGGATGACCGTCCCCTTGCCCGCGGCGTCCCAGCCCTCGAAGGCGACGATGGTGGGCACCTCCGCCTCCAGAAGCGCGTACTGCAGCCGCCGGAGCCGCTCCTCGAGCGGGGGGAAGACCCGCTGGTACTCGTCCCGGGAAAGCGCAGCGTCGAGATCGACCGTCTCCAGCACAGGGCCCTCCGGAGCGTCCGGAAGGATAAACCAGAAGTGGTATGATCCCCGCTCCCGGAGGCGGCTGATGGCCTATTTCGATCTCGACCCGCTGCTCGAGACGATGCTGGATTACTCGCCTGGCATCTCGGACCTCAACCTCTCGGTCGGGCGCCCCCCGCAGGTCGAGCTCGACGGCCAGCTCCGGCCCGTGGCCTACGCCGGGATCGAACGGCTGCTCCCCTACCAGACCGAGCTGATCGCGATGCGGCTCCTGGCCGGGAAGCGGGACCTCGCGGACAAGCTCGTGCGCACGGGATCGGTCGATCTCTCCTACAGCCTGGCCAAGCGGACGCGGTTCCGCGTGAACGTCTTCGCGCAGCGCGGCACCTATTCCGTCGTCCTGCGCGTCATCCCGAACAAGATCCCCACCGTGGAGGAGCTCGGAATCCCGCCCCAGCTCAACGAGGTCGGCCACGAGCGCAACGGGATCGTGCTCGTGACGGGCCCCACCGGCTCCGGCAAGTCCACCACCCTGGCCGCCATCATCAACAAGATCAATCAAGAGAAGGCGATCCATATCATCACGATCGAAGACCCGATCGAGTACCTCCACCCGCATGTCAAGTCCACGATCAACCAGCGCGAGGTCGGCGCGGACACCCAGACCTTCGCCCTCGCCCTGCGCGCGGCCCTGCGCCAGGCGCCCAAGGTCATCCTGGTCGGCGAGATGCGCGACGTGGAGACGATCTCGATCGCGTTGGAGGCCTCGGAGACGGGCCACCTCGTGCTCTCCACCCTGCACACCATCGACGCCAGCAAGACCATCGACCGCATCGTCGGCGTCTTCCCGAAGAACGAGGAGAGGCAGGTGCGCACGCGCTTCTCGCAGGCCTTCAAGTGGGTAGTCAGCCAGCGCCTGGTGCCGAAGCAGGGCGGAGGCCGCATCGCCATCTGCGAGATCCTGCGCTCGACGTCCCGCACCAAGGAGTACGTGCAGGAGGGCGAGCGCGAAGGGAAGAGCCTGGTCGACGCCATGTCGGACGGGGCCCTCGACGGCATGCAGACCTTCGACGGCGAG
>QHVP01000646.1 GCA_003222295.1 Acidobacteriota bacterium
TGGTGGGGGAGCTGGGGGGCGCGGTCGGGACCATGGCCGCCCTCGGGGGCAAAGGGCTGGCCGTACAGGACCGGATGATGGCGCTCCTCGGCCTCGGCGTGCCCCTGATCGCGGCCAAGACGGGAGGGGATCGCCTCGCCGAGTTCTTCATCCTCCTCGCCCTCCTCTCGGCCACCCTGGGCAAGATCGCGCAGAACATCTACAACCTCCAGGTCACCGACGTGGACGAGGCCGTCGAGTTCATGGAAGGCAAGATCGGCAGCTCGGCCATGCCCCACAAGCTCAACCCCGTGGCCTCGGGATCCGTCGTCCTCCTGGGCCGCCTCATCCGCGCGCGGGCGACGACGATCCTCGACTACGTCCATTCGGAGTGGGAGGACGACCATCGCCAGGGCGAGACGGCCTGGGCCTTCCCGCAGGAGGTGTGCCTGCTGCTGGGGGCGCAGCTCGTGATCGCGCGACGGCTCCTTGCCACCCTCGTGGTCAAGCCCGCGAACATGTTGCGTAACCTCGACCGCAGCGGCGGGGTCGTGCTCTCGGAAGCGGTGATGATGGCGCTGGCCCCGAAGATCGGGCGCGATCGCGCCCACGCGCTGGTCCTGGCCCTCTCGCGCGAGGCCCTGCAGAAGGGCGTGGCGTTCCAGGAAGCGGTGGCCGCGCATCCCGACGTGCGCCGCCACCTCACCGCGCGTCAGATCGCGGCGGCGCTGGACTACAAGAACTCCCTGGGCCTGGCCGGGTACTTCGTGGACCGCGTGCTGGCGGTATACGAGCGACAGAAGAGGCCCGCCCGCCCGCGACCGCGGCCGCCTCGTTAGAAATTCAGCTTCAGGCCGGCCTGGATGTTCCTCTGCAGGTATCCGCTCGTGCCCGGGAAGGCGAGGGCCGCCGTGGGATTGCCCGCGGCGTCGACCGCGACCACGCGGTTCACGCCGGCCACGTTCTGCGTGTTGAAGATGTTCTTGGCCTCCACGAACAGCTCCGTGCGCAGGCGGGTGCCCAGCGGGATGAAGCGCACGTAGCGCGCGTCCACGTTGAAGACGCGTCCGAGGCGGCCCGTATTGCGATCGATGCCGATGGGCCGGTCGTTCTGCACGCCGTCGAGGTTGAGGTCGCGGTTCGCGCGGATGTTGAAGGGCAGCCCGCTGTTGGCCTGCACGATGAACCCGAGCTGGTTGTGGTTGATCAGGGTCGCACCGATGCCCGTGCCCGCCACCTTCGGAGCGAGCAGCGCGCTGAGGACGAACGTGTGTGTCTGGTTGAACGGCACCAGGGCCTTGTCGCGGTCGACGCTCGTCGGATCGGAGAGCCGGTCGTCACCGCTGCCGACCACGTAGGTACCCGTGAGGGGCGCGTTGTCTTCGCCCTTGGCCAGGGTGTAGGACGCCTGGGCCTGGAAGCCGTGGCTCATCCGTTTGTTCAGGGTGACGGTGAAGGCGTTGTACGTGCCCTTGCCGATCGACCGGAACGTGTCGACGTGGTTGAAGTTCTGGTTCACGCGCGTCGCCGACGTGACCGCGGTCGAGAAGATCGGCCGCCCGTCCGCGAGCGTCAACCCCGTCGGGACCAGGTTGGTGTCGACCAGCACCGGCATGTTGCGACCGGTGGAGTTCACGTAGCCGAGGGAGGCCGAGAAGTCGCTCGTCAGCGCTCGCTCGAGCTGGACGTTGGACAGGATCGTGTACTGCGTCGAGAAGTCGCCGTCCATGGTCACGATGCTCTGCAGCGGACGCGTGAAGCCGGGGGGCAGGTCGCTGAGCGTGGCCGGGAAGGCGGGCGCGCCCAGGCTGGTCGGGTTCAGCGTCGCCGTCAGCGTACGGGGGTCGCCGTTGCGCTGGATGGCGTCCTCGTAGAAGTTGATGAGCGGCGGCTCGTACATGATCCCGCTCGAAGCGCGCAGCACGGTGCGGGCGCTGGAGTCGAGCGTCCAGGAGAAGCCGGCCCGCGGGGCGAAGTTGTTCTTGTCGACCTTGAACTTCGACGACGCTGGATTGCCGGCAAACGGCCGCGCATCCGGGATCTTGAAGAGGTCGTAGCGCACGCCGAAGAGCATCTTGAGCCGGTCGCTGACCCGGAGGTCGTCCTGCACGAACAGGGACAGGAACGTCGAGTTGTACGCGACCGTCGGATCGCCCACGAGCTGGGCGAACGTGGAGTAGCTGCGCGGATTGGCGCCGCTCCTGGCGGCCAGGTAGGCGTCCACGGTAGGGAAGGTATAGAGCTGGAAAAGGTTGTTGCGCCGGAAGTCGTCGACGATCTGGACGTCGCCGCCCACCTTGAAGCTGTGCCGGCCGCGCAGCACCGTGAAGTTGTCGATGACCTGCCAGATCTTCTGGCTGAAGTCGAAGCCGGCGTCGGACACGGTGGCGATCGGTCCCCCGAAGTTCGCCACCCCGCTCACCGTGATGGCAGGACCGGTGCCCGCGCCGTCGCTGGCCGTCCGTGACTGGTGCCGGCGCGCGAACTGCACGCGCAGCTCGTTGAGCCGCGTGGCGCCGAACGAGGAGATGAGCTGGGTCGAGGCGGAGTCCATCCGGTCGTGGAAGTCGGTGGCCCAGTCCACCGTGTTGAGCCCGCCCGCGATGTTGAAGGGCGACTCGTTCCGGAAGAAGAAATACCGCGCGGAGAGCTTGTGCTCGGGGGCGAGCTGGTAGTCCGTCTTCCCCAGGAAGAAGTTCACGCTCTGCGAGGCCGGGATGACGCCGGCGGCGGGGATGGTGGTCGTGGAGAGGCCGAGCCGGGAGGCGTTGGCCGGCGTCACGGAGATGACGCGGTCGGCGGAGAGATCGCGGTCCACGAACTCGTAGCCGCCGTAGAAGAACCACTTGTCTTTGACGATCGGCCCGCCCAGGGTGGCCGTGTAGTTGTTGACGTGGGTGTCGGGCTTCTTGGCGGTCGGGCTCAGGAAGAACGGCCTCTCGGACATGGCCTTGCGGCGGAAGCGGTAGCTGGCCGACCCGCGGAAATCGTTGCTTCCGGACGGCGTGACCGCGTTGTAGACCATGCCCGTCGTGTGGCCGAACTCGGGAGCGAAGCCGCTGGTGATGAGCTTGACCTCGCGCACCATGATCTCGGAGGCCGGAAGCAGGCGCAGGCCCGCGCGGTCCTTCTCCGTGTTCGTGTTGCCGTCGATCTGGTAGTTCGTGTGCATCTGGATGCCGTTGGCGTTGATGCGCGGCACCCCGAACTCCTCGTTCTCGTACCCGGTGACGTTGGCCTGCAGGAAGGCGAAGTTGTAGGGGTTGCGCGAGACGAGGGGCAGGTTCTTCACCTCCGCCTCACCGATGGTGCGTCCGAGATCGATCTTGGCCGGATCGGCGATCGGGGCCTCGCCGGTCACGGAGACGACCTCGGCCACGCCGCCGACCTCCATCGCGAAGTTGACGACCGCGGTCTGGCCGGCGCTGAGGGTGACGCCCGTCCGCTCGATGGTCTTGAATCCCTGCATCTCCGCCTTGACCCGGTAGGTGCCGAGCGAGAGGAGCAGCGCGCGGTAGCCGCCATCGGCGTTCGTGGTCAGCGTGCGTTGCTGGCCGGTGTCGAGGTTCACCACGCTCACGCTGGCGCCGGGCAGGACGGCGCCCGTGCCGTCCCGCACCACTCCTTCGATCGAGCCGTGGACGGCCTGCGATTGAGCGTGCAGCGGCGTGACGCTCGCAAGGCCGGCGGCGAGCAGGAGAGCGGCGAGGCGGCGAGACGACTGCATGGGACTCCTCCGTCTTGGTTTTTGAACGCGTCCGTGCGTGAGCGGGCAGTATCGCGCCCGGGTCCGGGAGGGTCAAGGCAGGCCGGGCCCACGACAACATTTGACGCGGACGGGATTACGATTCCCCACGTGAGGTCCGTCGCGTGAACTCGGGGACGTCTCCGGCGGCGGGCCCGGATCACGCGCACGGCCTGCGCGAGACGCCGGAGGGCCGGATCCTGCTCGCCCTCGTGCTCACGCTCATCACGATGGTCGCGTCCATCGTGGGCGGCGTCGTCTCGCACAGCCTGGCCCTGCTGTCGGACGCGGGCCACATGATGGCGGACGCGGCCGCCCTGGCCCTGGCCCTCGTCGCCCAGCGCGTGGCCTCGCGCCCGCGTACGCACCGGCGCACCTACGGCTCGCGGCGGGCGGAGGTGCTGGCCGCCTTCGTGAACGCGCTCTTCCTGGGCCTCACCTCCGTCTGGGTCGTGGCGGAGGCCGTCGATCGGTGGCGCACTCCGCCGGACGTGAACGCGCGCTGGATGCTCGCGGTGGCGGGAGGCGGCCTCGCCGTCAACCTCGTCGCGGCCTGGGTCCTCTCCTCGGGTCACGGACACAACGAGAACACGCGCTCGGCCCTCGCCCACGTCCTCTCGGACGCCGCGGGCTCGGT
>QHVP01000117.1 GCA_003222295.1 Acidobacteriota bacterium
CCAGAGGACCTGGGGATCGAGGATGGCCGGACGGAAGTTGCCCAGGCCCGACTTCGCGCCGACGAGCACGTTCGGGCTGACCAGCGGGATCATGGGCAGGTTCTCGGCCACGAGCTGCTGCACGCGATCGTAGAGGCGCTTGCGCGCCGCTCCATCCAGGGTGACGAGCTGACGCTGCATGAGCTCGTCGATCTCCTTCTCCCAGGGCGCGAGGGGCGCCGGCGCGCCCAGGCGCCACAGGTGGGTGGGGCCGCCGGAGAGCCACACGTTCATCTCGCTGTTCGGATCGGCATCCCCGCTGGCCACCGCCATCAGGGCCGCGTCGTAGTCGTGGGTCTTGAGCACGCGGTCGAGCAGGGCGCGGTTCTCCAGCGGGACCACCTGCGCCTGGATGCCGATCTCGCGGAGGTCGTCCTGGATGATCGTGGCCATCTGGACGCGGGCCGCGTTGGCGGCGTTGGTGACGATCGTGAAGACGACGGGCGAGCCCGTGGCGTCGCGCAGCTGGCCGTCCTTCATCACGAAACCCGCCCGGCCCAGCAGCTCGCGCGCGCGCGCGAGCGACCGCTGAGGGCGCGGCAGCGCCGTATTGACCCACAGCTCGTTGCCGGGGGTGACGTGAGAGGCAAGGGCGGTGGCGCGGCCCTGGTACACCAGCCGGACCATGCCCGCCCGGTCGATGGCAGCGGAGACGGCCTGCCGGAACGCCGTCTGCTTGAACCAGGCCTGCTTGCGCGCGACGGCGGGAAGCCGGCCCTCGTCGACGTCGTTGAGGTTGAAGAAGAGGAAGCTGTAGTCGAGCCCGGCGCCCAGGTCCCTGAGGCGGCGCGCGGGCGACGATTCGCCCGCGAGCACCGCGAAGTTGGCCGCGCTGAGCCGGCTGATGAGGTCGGTCTCCCCCGCCTTGAAGCGCACGACCTGCGCGTCGTCGCTCGGCACGAGCAGGAACACGATCTCGTCGAGATAGGGGAGGGGCCGGCCGGCGCCATCGATCTTCCAGTAATAAGGATTGCGTTCGAGGACGATGCGCTCGCCCGGCGCGTAGGACTTCAAGCGGAACGGACCGAGGCCCGCGATCTCCGAGGGAGGGGTGCCCAGTCCCCAGGCCGCGGACAGGTTCCCTTCGTCCTGGGCCTTCTGGAGGCGGCGCCGCGGCACGATGGCCAGGCTGTCGAAGATCCGCTCCGCCGCCGCATACGGCTGCGCGAGGTCGAAGGCCACGCGGGACGCGTCGAGCTTCCGCACGGCGAGGGGCTTGCCGCCGATGACGAGCAGGTCGCGCTGCGGAGAGGCGTTGCGCTCGTCGAGGTAGGCGCGGAAGCTGAAGACGACGTCGTCGGCGTCGACGGGCTGCCCGTCCGAGAAGCGGAGCCCGCGGCGCAGCGTGAGCGTGTAGTGCAGGCCGTCGGGCGTGACCGTCCAGGACTTGGCCAGCGCCGGCCCCGTGCGCTGCGTCTGGCGGTCGATGTGGATGAGGTCCGCGTTCAGGCGGCCGATCACCTCGCGCGCGGCGACGTCCACGGCCGCCACCGGGTTGAGGGTCTTGGGCTCCGATCGCAGGGCGAACACCAGGCGGCCGCCGCGACGGCCGACGTCGTGCTCGGCGCGGAGGGGCTCGGCGGGCGCGGCCGCGTTCTGGGCGGACGCGGACGCGCACAGGAGGGCGATCGCGACCTGTAGCGCAGCCCGCACCGGCGAGGAGTGTGTCATTCCTAGGGAGACGTGGGTCCGACGCGAGAGTGAAGCGCTTCCGACAAGGCAAAGTATGAGAGGAAGACCGGGACCAGGGCAAGGCCGGGGGCCCACATCCACCAGTACGACGTGAGCACGTGATAGCGCTGGAGCGCGGCCAGCATGTTTCCCCAGCTCGGCGCCGGCTCCCCGACCCCCAGCCCGAGGAAGGACAGGGTGACCTCGGCCAGGATGTACTGGGGGACGAGGAGGGCGGCCTGCGTGAGGAGGACGCCCAGCGTCTGCGGGGCGATGTGGCGCCGGATGAGGTAGAGGTCCGTGGCGCCGAACCCGCGGGCGGCCCGCACGTAGTTGCGCTCACGGGCGCTCATCACGATGCCGCGCACGAGGCGCGCCGGCCGCGCCCAGTCGACGAGGCCGATGACGAGCACGAGCATGAGGAACGCCTGGGCGGCGGAGACGTGCAGGGGCAGGACCCCTCATCAGGACGGCGTCCATCCCGCGGCCGTAGAACCCGGCCATCGTGCCCAGCACCCAGCCCACGCCGAGGGACAGCACGGTCGCGAGGAGGCCGGCGAACAGCGAGATGCGCGCGCCATGGAGAAGGCGCGAGAGCTGGTCGCGCCCGAAGCCGTCCGTGCCGAGCAGGAACACCCGGGCGGGCTCGTCCACGCCGAACAAGCGCCACCCTCCGGACCCGCCGCCGAGCTCGTCCGGGCCGCGCACGAGGAAGTGGATGGGAAAGGGCCGGCTGCGGTCCTCCTGGTAGCGGCCGGCCGCCGCCTCGTCGTCCACCAGCAGGTAGACGAAGGGCCTGCGGTGGAAGCGGCCGCCCTCGTCGACGACGTGGAGCCGCGTCGGCGGCGCATAGGGCAGCGCGCGTGCCTGCACGGTCGGTCCGTACGGGGCGAGGAAACCGGCGCCGAGGGCCGCGGCGTGAACGGCGACGAGCACGGTCGCGGCCAGCGCCAGCTTGTCCGGCGTCCTCACTTCTCCTCCCTGCGAATGCGCGGGTCGGCGGCGAGCAGCAGCGCGTCGGCGAGGACGTTGCCGCCGAGGAGCAGCATCGTGGAAGCGAGCACCAGGCCGAGGACGAGGTGGAAATCGCGGGCCAGGATCGCTTCGAGAAGAAGGGGCCCGAGGCCCGGCCAGCTCATCACGATCTCCACCAGCAGCGACATGCTCAGCAGGGTGGCCAGCGACAGGCCGAGCAGCGAGATGAGCGGGTTGGCGGCGGCGGGCAGGGCGTGCCCGAAGAGGACGCGCCACTCCGGAAGGCCGTGCCCGCGAGCGGCCTGGACGAACGGCGCGTCCAGGGCGGCGGCCACGCTGGCCCGAACGTGCCGGGTCAGGCTCGGCAGGACGCAGAGGACGAGGGCGGCCGCGGGCAGGACGAGGTGCCACACGATGTCCCGGAGGCGCGCGCCGAAGGACATCTGCTCGTGGCCGACCGAGGTCATCCCGCCGGCCGGGAACCAGCCCGTGCGAACGGCCAGCAGCAACAGGGCGAGCGCGAGGATGATGTCGGGGATGGCCAGGAGGACCGCCATCACCACGGCCAGGGCGCGCCTCGCGGCCGCGCGCCTCGCCGCCGCCCACCACACGCCGACCGGAATGGCGAGCGCCCAGGCCGTCGCCGTCGCGGTGGTGGTGAGGAGGAGCGTGTTCCGCACGCGCGGCCACAGCAGGGGGGCCACCGGGCTGCCGTAGGCGAACGAATACCCGAGCTCGCCGCGCGCCAGCGAAGCGGCCCAGCGCGCGTAGCGCTCGGGCAGGGGGCGGTCGAGGCCGTGGCGCGCGCGCAGGGTGCGCAGCGTCGCCTCCGAGATCCGCGGGTCGAGCCGCATCTCCGCGAAGAAGTCGCCGGGCGCGAGCTCGACCAGCACGAAGGAGAGGACGGAGACCCCGAACAGCACGAACAGGCCGTGGAGCGCGCGTCGCGCGAGCCAGCCCAGGAGTGTGTCCAAGTCAAGAGGCCAGGGGCGGCACGGCCGGGACGGCCGCCACCAGCGCGCGCGTGTGGGGATGCTGGGGCGCGCTGAAGAGCTGCGCCGCGGCCGCGCGCTCCACGATGCGTCCCTCGAACATGATCGCGACCTCGTCCGCGAAGACGGACATGAGGGCGAGGTCGTGCGAGATGCAGAGGTAGGTCAGCCCCTCGCGAACGCGCAGCTCGTGAAGGAGGGACGCCACCTGGGCCTGGATGGACGGGTCGAG
>QHVP01000118.1:0-437 GCA_003222295.1 Acidobacteriota bacterium
GGGCGGCGAGGGCCGCCGCCTGCACCGTCCTCGGCTCCGTGCCTTCGGGCAGCACGATGTGGCGCTTCGCCGCGCGCGCGCGTTCGTGGATGCGCTCGATCGCGTTCATGGGAGCGAGAACGCTACCACAAGGGCGACGCCGAACACGACGACCACTACGTGAGGCTCTGATCCAGCTTCGTGAGCATCTGCACGATCCGCACGGGCAGCGCGCGGGCCGGCCGGAACTCCGAGGCGTCAACCACACCGCGCACGCGCAACACGTCGATGATCGCCGCGCATTCCATCGCCGAACCCCGCGCGATGCTGTAGAAATGCCGCTTCTGGGCACGCGAACGTCGCCCCACTCCCTCGGCGATGTTCAAGACGCAGGACAAGCTGGCGCGGCGGAGTTGGTCCCGGACGACGGCATCCGTCCGTAGCGCGATCGCACTGGC
>QHVP01000118.1:600-4186 GCA_003222295.1 Acidobacteriota bacterium
CACTGATGGAAGGCTCACGGCCCACCCCATCCACCTCCGCAACCGGCGTGACAGCGCTCGCCCTGGCGCGCCCGTTCAGGTGCCCCGTTCACGTAAACGTGCCCCGTTCCCCGTCCGTTTCGTTGTTTCGGACGACATGATTGACAGCCGTGGAACCCGTGTGATAGCGTCGATTCCTTCCTAACTACTTGAAGCGGCAGGGAGAAACCGATGAAGATCGTTGAGCGTCAGGTCGGCGATGTCGTCATTCTGGATCTGCACGGGAAGATCCTCATCGGCGAAGGCGACGATGCGTTGCGGGATGCGGTCACGCGGCTGGTGGACAGCGGCAAGACCAAGATCCTGCTGAACCTCGGCGACGTGCCCTATGTCGATTCGGCCGGCCTGGGCGAGATCGTCCGCTGCTACACCACGGTGAGCCGCAAGGGCGGAAAGCTCAAGCTCATCAACCTCACCAAGAAGATCCAGGACCTCCTCGCCATCACCAAGCTCCTCACCGTGTTCGAGGTCTACGATTCGGAGGAAGAGGCCATCCGGAGCTTCAACTAGGAGGCTCTGCTGGCCGCCGGCGCCGACCTGTCGATGGCCGCCATCCCGCGGCGCCTCAATCCTCTTCAGGCCGTCTGGCTCTCGCTCCGCCCCCACCAGTGGACGAAGAACCTGGTGGTGTTCGCGGCTCCCGCCCTGTCCATGCATCTGTTCGAGCGGGGTCCGCTCGAGAAGTCCGTGCTCGGGTTCGTGATCTTCTGCGCGCTCTCCGGGACCGTGTATCTCCTCAACGACGTCGCGGACCTGGAGCGCGACCGCCTGCATCCGCGCAAGCGCCTGCGCCCGATCGCGAGTGGCGCGCTCTCGCCGCGCGTGGCCGTCGTGCTCTCGCTCGGCCTCGGTCTCGGTTCCCTCGGTCTGTCCGCGCTCCTCGGACTGCGCTTCGTGCTGTGCGCGGCGGCGTACCTCGCCCTGAACATCCTCTACTCGTTCCGGCTGAAGGAGATCGTGATCGTGGACGTGCTCTCCGTCAGCCTCGGCTTCGTGCTGCGGGCGGTGGCGGGCGGCGTGGCCATCGCGGTTCCCATCAGCGACTGGCTCCTCGTCTGCACGTTGCTGCTCGCGGTCTTCCTGGCCCTGGCCAAGCGGCGCCACGAGCTCGTCTCGCTGACCACCTCCGCGACCGGCCATCGCAAGATCCTGGCCGAGTACAGCCCCTACCTCCTCGACCAGATGATCTCGGTGGTGACGGCCTCCTGCCTGATCGCGTATGCGGTCTACACGATGGCGCCGGAGACCGTGCAGAAGTACCGCACGGAGCGCCTGGCCTGGACCATCCCTTTCGTGCTCTATGGGATCTTCCGCTATCTTTATCTCGTGCATCAGAAGGAGAAGGGCGGCTCGCCCACGGACATCCTGGTCACGGATCTGCCGCTGCTGCTGAACGTCTTCCTGTGGGCGCTCGCGCTTCTGTGGATCGTCTACACTGCCGGCGGCAGCCCCATGCCGCTGACGCGCTGTGGCCCCATTAGGAGTCCCTCCCATCGGGGATGTGGAGGGACTCCTGTGACCTTCGAGATCCGCGCCGAGGGCGTCGACGTCGAGCAGGTGATGCGTGAGATCCGCGCCGCCATCGAGGAGAAGAAGAAGGCCGGCCTCCTCACGGACGAGGAGATCCGTGAGGTCGCGTCGCGCCCGCTGCGCCCCGTGCTCCAGCCGCACGACCTCAAGAGCGGGCTCCTCGCGGAGCTGCTCGAGCGGCCCTCGCGCTGGAACTTCGACTTCGAGACGGAAGCCATCTATCGCAGCAGCCGCGGGAGGGCGGGCCGCGTGCTGGAAGGGATCCGCCGCCTGCTGCGGCCCATCCAGAAGCTGTTCTGGAACCCGACGCCGATGATCGCCGCCCTGTCCCGGCAGAAGGACGTCAACGCCGCCTACGCGCACCTGCTGCACAACCTCGTGCTGGAGGTGACGCGGCTCAACCTCGAGGTCGTGGACCTGAAGAGCCGGACCCTCCAGCTCCAGGGGCGTCTCGAGTTCCAGGCACGCCGGGAGAAGACCCTGGAGACCATGGCGCTGGGGCGGACGGCCCCGGACCGGGAGGACGGCACGGCTTGAGCCCAGCCGGCGGACCCCGGCGGGTTCATCAACTGCTCGCGGCCCTCGCCTACGGCGACGCCATCAGCAACGAGGCGCTGGCCATCCAGCGCCACCTGCGACGGGCCGGCTTCGAGTCCGACATCTTCGCCGAGCACGTCCACCCCCGCATGACGCGCGACGCGCGCCCGCTCTGGCAGTACGGCGAGGTGTCGTCCCCCGACACCGTCTGCCTCTTCCATTTCTCGATCGGCAGCGCGGCCGCGCGCCTCATCTTCCACGCGCCCGATCGTCTGGTCTCGATCTACCACAACATCACGCCCGCGGAGTGGTTCCTGGGCTTCCATCCCCACCTGGCCGGCCTGTGCTACCACGGCCGGCGCGAGCTGGTCGCCTTCGCGCCGCGCACCGAGCTGGCCCTGGGCGACAGCGAGTACAACCGCCGCGAGCTGGAGGCGGCCGGATACGCGCGCACGGGGGTGCTGCCCATCGTCCTCGACCTCGAAAGCTACCGCCGTCCCGCGTCGCCGGTGGTGCGGCGCCTCTACGACGACGGCCGTGCCAACATCGTCTTCGTCGGCCGCATCATCCCGAACAAGAAGATCGACGATCTCATCCGCGTGTTCGCCCTCTACCAGCGCCTCTTCGACCGGCAGAGTCGCCTTCTCCTGGTCGGGGATTATCGCGGGCAGGAGAAGTACTACGACCGTCTGCAGGACCTCGTGCGCGAACGGCACGCGGAGGAGGTCGTCTTCATGGGGCAGGTGGACGACGACGAGCTGCGCGCCGCCTACGCTTCCGCCGACCTCTTCCTCTGCCTCTCCGAGCACGAGGGTTTCTGCGTCCCCCTGCTGGAGGCCATGGCCTTCGGCGTGCCCGTGGTGGCCTTCGACGCGGGCGCGGTGCGGGAGACGCTGCGCGGCGGCGGCGTTCTCCTGCGCGACAAGGAGCCGGCGGCGGTGGCCGGCCTCGTGCGCAGACTTCTCAGCGACGACGCGTTGCGCGCGCGCGTCATGGAGACGCAGGAGCGCGCGATGGCGGACGTGCGCGCGACCGACTTCGGAGCGCTGCTGCTCGATCGCCTCCGTCCGGTGCTGCGTTGAGGATCGACCAGTGGGTGCCGGCCCTCCACCGCGGCGACGCCATCGGCGATTCCGCGCGGCTGATGCGGGACGCCTTCCGGTCCTGGGGGCATCAGGCCGACGTCTACGCCCTGGAGCTGGACGAGGACCTGGGCGGTGACGGCCGTTCGTGGTCGGAGTGGAAGGCGGGCTCGCCCTCGGACGCGGTGATCCTGCACTACGCGCTGCCGTCCCCGCTGACCCAGGCCCTCCAGGCCCATCGCGGCCGGCGCGCCCTGATCCACCACAACATCACGCCCCCGGAGTTCTTCCAGGGTTACGACGACGAGATGGTTCGCATCTGCCGGATCGGGCGCGAGGAGCTGGTCACGCTCCGTGATCACGTCGACCTCGCGCTGGGGGACAGCGAGTTCAACCGC